>CAZSBD010000013.1:0-17412 GCA_964605215.1 uncultured Oscillospiraceae bacterium
CAGAGGCATATATTGCCTCTACAGATACTTATATCGAAAAGGATTCCGCCGTCAATGATGAGATCGACCGGCTGCGCCATTCCGCCACCTCCGCATTGTTTGAGCGGAATGACGTGATCATTGTTTGCAGTGTGTCCTGCATTTACTCTTTGGGTGACCCTATCGACTACAAAAACCTGGTGATTTCCCTGCGGCCGGGAATGGAGAAAAGTCGGGAAGAAATCATTCGCAAGCTCATTGATATCCAGTATGAACGGAATGATTTGTCCTTTGAGCGAAACCGTTTTCGGGTGAGGGGAGATACCATTGAGGTTCATCCGGCCAATACCGATGATTATGCCATTCGGATCGAATTTTTTGGGGATGAGGTGGATCGGATCTCTATGATTCATCTAGTCACCGGCAGTATAATCCGGGAACTGCAGCATGTGGCGATTTATCCGGCATCTCACTATGTAACAACCAAGGAGAAGCTGGACAAGGCCATTCAAGAAATTGAAAAAGAGAAGGAAGCCAGGGTGCGCTGGTTTAAAGATAACGATAAGCTGGTAGAGGCTCAGCGTCTCAAACAGCGGACGGAATATGACATAGAAATGATGCAGGAAATTGGTTTTTGCAGCGGCATTGAAAACTACTCACGGGTGTTAAGCGGTCGGGAGCCTGGCTCTGCGCCCTTTACCCTGATTGATTATTTCCCCAAAGATTTTTTGATGATTATTGATGAATCCCATGTGACCCTGCCCCAGGTGCGGGCTATGTTTCACGGTGACCGGGCCAGAAAGGAAAGTCTCATTGAAAATGGATTCCGTCTGCCCAGCGCTTTGGATAACCGGCCCTTGAATTTTGAGGAGTTTCAGGATCGTATCCATCAGGTGATTTACGTCAGCGCCACCCCGGGAGAATATGAACGGGAGCGCAGCGGACAAATCGCCGAGCAGGTGATCCGGCCTACGGGACTGCTGGATCCGGAAATTTCTGTGCGGCCGGTAGAAGGGCAGGTGGATGACCTGATCGGGGAAATCCATCAGCGCATCGCCAAAAAACAGAGGGTGCTCATCACCACATTGACCAAGAAAATGGCGGAGGATCTGACGGATTATTTAGAGGGGGCCGGCATCAAAGCCCGATATATGCATCACGATATCAAAACCATCGAACGGATGGAGATCATTCGAGATCTGCGGCTGGGAGAATATGATGTGCTGGTAGGCATTAACCTGCTGCGAGAAGGCCTGGATCTGCCGGAGGTTTCTCTGGTAGCAATTTTAGATGCAGACAAAGAAGGCTTTCTGCGCAGCGAGACCTCCCTGATCCAGACCATCGGCCGGGCGGCACGAAACGCAGAAGGCACGGTGATTATGTATGCGGATACGGTCACCCGTTCTATGCACGCCGCTATCCAGGAAACCGAACGCCGCCGGAAAATCCAGATGGCTTTCAATCAAGCGCATGGGATTGTACCCAAGACTATTCGCAAGGATGTGCGGGATGTGATCGAGATTTCCTCGGAAATGAAGACTCCAACTTCTAAAAAGAAACGGAGTCAAAAGCAAAGAGAAACGGAAATTGCGGAACTCACCAAACAGATGAAGCAGGCAGCGAAAATGCTGGAATTCGAGCTGGCAGCCCAACTGCGTGACCGCATCCGCAGCATGACGGAGGAAAAATAAATGCAAGAAAAAATTCAGATTCGGGGAGCTAAGGAGCATAATCTGAAAAACGTAGATGTGGATATCCCCAGAGATCAGCTGGTGGTGATCACCGGTGTGTCCGGCTCCGGAAAATCCTCCCTGGCCTTTGATACGATTTATGCGGAAGGGCAGCGGCGGTATGTGGAATCTCTGTCCTCTTATGCCCGGATGTTTTTAGGACAGATGGATAAACCGGATGTAGAATCCATCGAGGGTCTTTCCCCGGCTATTTCCATTGACCAGAAAACCACCTCTCAGAATCCTCGTTCTACGGTCGGCACAGTGACAGAAATTTACGACTATCTCCGTCTTCTATGGGCCAGAGTGGGCATTCCCCATTGCCCTAAGTGCGGCAAGGAGATCAAACAGCAAACCATTGACCAGATTGTGGATCAGCTGTGCGCTTTGGGGGAGCGGACCAAGCTTCAGATCCTGGCACCGGTGGTACGCGCCAAAAAAGGCGAACATGTGAAAATACTGGAGCAGGCCAAAAAAAGCGGCTATGTCCGGGTGCGAGTGGATGGCAATCTGTATGATTTGTCAGAAGAGATCAAGCTGGAAAAGAATAAAAAACATCAGATTGAAATTGTAGTGGATCGAATTGTCATCAAGGAAGGAATCCGCAGCCGACTGACGGATTCTGTGGAAACGGCGGCCAGTCTCACTGGCGGCATTGTCATTGCGGATATTGTCGGCGGGGAAGAACTGCTGTTCTCTCAAAATTATGCCTGTCCGGACTGCGGTATCAGCATAGAAGAGCTGTCTCCTCGCATGTTTTCCTTTAACAATCCATACGGCGCTTGTCCTAAATGCACCGGGCTGGGCATTCAGATGAAAATTGATCCGGAAAATATCCTGCCCAATCAGCATCTCTCTCTGTCTCAGGGAGCGGTTTGCGCCAGCGGCTGGAACACCACGGATAAAGGCTCTATCGCCGCTATATATTTTGAAGCCTTAGGAGAAAAATATGGCTTTACTATGGATACGCCGGTGGAAGAAATGTCTGATGAAGCCGTGAACGCTGTTTTATACGGTACTGGCAAAGAAAAACTGAATCTTAAAATCCATCGGTTTTCCGGCGGCAAAATGGAGCGGGCCTTTGAAGGCGTGATTCCCAATTTGGAGCGGCGCTACCGGGAAAGCAGCAGCGAAGCGATGAAAGAGGATATCGAGCAGTCTATGAGTGAAGTGATATGCCCGGAATGTCACGGACAACGGCTAAAAAAAGAAGTGCTGGCGGTGACAGTGGGCGGATTGAATATTTCACAGTTTTGCGAAAAATCCGTAACAGATGCTTTGGCTTTCTTGGATACCCTGGAGCTGACCGGCAAGCAGCAGATGATTGCGGAGCAGATTTTAAAGGAAATCCGTTCCCGGCTGGGCTTTTTACAAAGCGTAGGACTGAGTTACCTGACCCTTTCCCGGGCCTCTGGTACCCTGTCCGGCGGCGAAAGCCAGCGCATTCGGCTGGCCACCCAGATCGGTTCTTCACTGATGGGCGTTCTTTATATTCTGGATGAGCCTTCCATCGGCCTGCATCAGCGGGACAACGATAAACTGCTGGCTACCCTGAAGCACCTGCGGGATCTGGGTAATACCCTGATTGTAGTCGAGCATGACGAGGATACGATGTATGCCGCAGATCATATCATTGATGTGGGACCAGAGGCCGGTATTCACGGCGGCAAAATCCTGTGTCAGGGTACGGTGGAGGAGATCAAAGCTTGCCAGGAATCTATCACTGGGCAATATCTCAGCGGCCGGAAAAAAATTCCCGTGCCGCAAACCCGCCGAACAGGCAACGGTAGTTTTCTCACGGTCAAGGGCGCGGAGGTCAATAATCTAAAACATGTGGATTTCACCATTCCTCTGGGCGCCTTTACATGCGTCACCGGTGTGTCCGGTTCGGGCAAATCTTCCTTTGTCAACGAGATTTTGTATAAAAAGCTGGCGGCGGAGCTGAACCGGGCCAAGACCCGGCCGGGCAAGTTTGACAGCATAGAAGGATTAGAGCATTTGGATAAGGTCATCAACATCGATCAGTCCCCCATCGGGCGGACGCCCCGATCCAATCCGGCCACTTATACCGGTGTATTTAACGATATCCGAACTCTGTTCGCAGAGACGAAGGATGCTAAAATGCGGGGCTATGGCCCCAGTCGTTTTTCCTTTAATGTGAAGGGGGGACGGTGCGAAGCCTGCGCTGGCGACGGTCTGCTGAAAATCGAAATGCACTTTTTGCCTGATCTGTATGTTCCTTGCGACGTGTGCAAAGGCAAGCGGTACAACAAGGAAACCTTAGAAGTGCGCTACAAGGGCAAGACCATTTATGATGTGCTGGATATGACCGTAGATGAAGCGGTGCTGTTTTTTGAGAATGTGCCCAAGATTGCCCGGCGGCTGGAAACCATTCAGGAAGTAGGTCTGGGCTATATCAAGCTGGGTCAGTCCTCCACGACCTTATCCGGCGGCGAGGCTCAGCGAGCCAAGCTGGCGACAGAGCTTTCCAAGCGATCCACCGGACGAACCATTTATATTTTGGATGAGCCTACTACCGGTCTGCATATGGCAGATGTTCATCGGCTCATTGAAGTGCTGCAAAAGCTGGTGGACAAGGGCAATACAGTGGTGGTCATTGAGCATAATCTGGATGTCATCAAGACGGCGGATCATTTGATTGATCTTGGCCCGGAGGGCGGCGACAGCGGCGGTCGGATCGTGGCCGTGGGTACGCCGGAAGAAGTGGCCCAGTGTCCGGCGTCCTATACCGGGCAGTATTTGAAGAAATATTTAAAATAGGAGAAAGGAAAACAGTCAGGTGAGTTTTTTCAGGACAGTGGGAATCATTTAATGTTCCCGATGCGGCAAGCGGCAGCCCGGGAACCGGGACAGATGTTATTCCTGCCAGGTCCTCTTTCGTTACAAGAAATAATCCGGGCATTTCTGTCTGAATTTCTGGCAAATAAAACTTTGGGATACCTGAAGACCATTCAGGTATCCTTTTATTTCGGAGAAAACTGGTTTTGATTGTAGAAACTGTTGTGATATGCGGGGAAGTTTGCTATAATATTTGTAATAAAAAATCTAACGAGGGAGCAGAATGAAAACAAAAAAATGGAAGGTTTCAAAACCGGATGCCCAGAAATGCGGTAAACTCTGTGCTTCCGGGAAGATTTCGCCCTTGACCGCGGCGGTATTATGTGCCAGAGGAATGGATGAGGAAGAAAAAATCAAAGACTTTCTTTCTACGGATCTTGCCAGATTGCATGATCCTTTTCTTTTACGGGACATGGAAAAAGCCGTAGCAGAAATTCGGCAAACTGTAGATCGAAAAGAAAAAATCACCGTGTTCGGGGATTACGATGTAGACGGCGTAACTTCCACATGTATTATGGTGCGGTACCTTCGTTCTCTGGGAGCGGAATGCGATTACTATATCCCGGATCGAACTCACGAAGGCTATGGCCTGAATCGGGAAGCCTTGCGCCGCTTGTATGAGGGCGGCACCAAGCTGGTGATCACCGTGGATTCCGGTATCACAGCCCGGGAAGAGGTGGCCTACGCCGCCGGGTTGGGTCTGCGGGTGGTCATAACGGATCATCACGAATGTAAAGAGGGGCTGCCTGACTGTATCGCAGTGGTAAATCCTCATCGGGAGGATTGTCCTTATCCCTTTAAAGAACTGGCAGGAGTAGGCGTAGCCTTTAAGGTGGTCTGCGCTTTGGCAGGGTCAGACAGCCAGGCTCACATGCTGGAACAATACGGCGATCTGGTAGCTGTGGGTACGGTCGCGGATGTTATGCAGCTTTGCGGCGAAAACCGGGTGATTGTTTCTCAGGGACTGCGGATCATTGCCAAGACCCGGAACCTGGGGCTGAAAATGCTGATGCGGGAATCTGGTATGGAGGGAAAACAAATTACCTCTGGTATGATTAGCTTTATCTTAGCGCCGCGAATCAATGCCGCAGGCCGGTTAGGCTGCGCTTCTCAGGCGGAGGAAATGTTTTTGACAGAGGACATTAGCTTGGCCAGTAAAACGGCGGCTCTTCTGTGCCAGCAGAATAAGGACCGGCAGCTGACAGAAAACCGGATTTTGGAGCAGGCTATGGAAAAGCTTCGTCGGGAATATGACCCCATTCGGGATAAAATGATTGTCTTATGGGGGGAAGGGTGGCCCAGCGGCATCATTGGTATTGTGTCTTCCCGGCTGTCCGATCGGTATGGCTGTCCCTCTGTTTTAATTTCTGTGGAGGACGGCGTGGGCAAAGGTTCAGGCCGCAGTATAGAAGGCTTCAATCTGTTTAATGCTTTGGAAGCCTGCTCGGATCATCTGATTAAATTTGGCGGCCATGCTCTGGCGGCAGGACTGACCATTTCCAAGGAAGAGCTGGAGCCGTTCCGCCAGGCTATTTACCATTACGCAGAGGAAAATTTAACGCCGGAGGCTTTGGTTCCCACTCTTTGTGTGGACTGCTGCATTGAGCCGAATATGGCGACAGAGAAAAATATTCAGAACTTGTCTCTTTTAGAGCCGTATGGTATGGGAAATCCTCAGCCGGTTTTTGTGCTGGAGGATCTGACGGTGGAGGAGATCACCCCCATCAGCAGCGACAAGCATTTGAAAATGCTGGTTTCCAAGGATGGGTACTCTTTTACAGCGATGCTCTTTGGCACCAATTCCATCAATTGCGGCTTTGCCATCGGCAATCATATTGATGTGGCGGCCAATCTGGAGATCAACGAATTCCGGGGCCGGCGGACAGTGCAGCTGATTGTCAAGGATGTGCATCTGAGCCGGTGTGAACAGGAAAAAGACGAAAAATATTTTCGCATTTATCATACATATATCAACGATGGTCCGCTGAAGGAGGCGGAGGCTCGGGCGATCATGCCGGATCGTAAGGAGATGGTGGCCGTCTGGCGGCATATCGCTTCCCGAACAGAGGATGGAGAAATGCGCCTGCCGGTCAACGCCCTTTCCCGCAAGGTGACGTGGGAAAGCAAGCGGGATATCAATATCGGAAAAGTATTTGTTTGTTTAGATGTATTCAGCGAAAGTCAGCTTCTCAGCTATAATTTTAAAGACGATTTGTTGAATATCCGTTTAAAGCATTTTCAAGGCAAGGCGGATATCTCCAAATCCGTAGTTTTGGGCACGCTGAAAAGCATGTGCCGCAGCTGGGACTATCAGAGGAACTGAAATTAAGGGGAAGGATGTTGGCTTATGAAAAACAAAATTGATTTTTTACTGGAACGTGTCGTAAAGCAGAATCCATCGGCGAATGTGAAAAAAATCCGAGCGGCTTACGAATGTGCCGCAGAAGCCCATGAGGGGCAATTTCGAAAAAATGGAGAGCCCTATATCATCCACCCGGTTTCTGTAGCGGAGATTATTGTGGAAATGGGTCTGGATACCGATTCTGTGGTAGCCGGCCTGCTTCATGACTGCATTGAAGACACCCAATTCGGCTATAAAGAAATTGAAAATAAATTCGGTACTGTAGTGGCAGAGTTGGTAGACGGCGTCACTCGTTTGGGTATGATTCGGTATTCCAAGGAACAGGAGCAGATGGAAGACCTGCGCAAGATGTTCATGGCCATGTCCCGGGATATCCGTGTCATCCTCATCAAGCTGGCAGACCGGCTCCATAATATGCGCACCATTCAGTATATGACCGAGCGCAAGCAGAGAGACAAGGCGCTGGAAACCATGGAGATTTATGCACCCATCGCTCACCGACTGGGTATGCAGCGGGTTAAGTGGGAGCTGGAGGATTTGTCTCTCAAATGTCTGGATCCCATCGGCTATAAAGAAATTGTAGACGGCCTTGCCGCCAAGAGCCAGAAGCGGGAGGAATTTATTGAACATATCCAGCAGACAGTAGGCAGCAAGCTAAAGGAAGCAAAAATCGATGCTCAAATTTCCGGCCGGGTCAAGCATATTTACAGTATTTATCGGAAAATGTACGCCCAGCACAAGACTATGGACGAGATCTATGATATCTGTGCCATTCGGGTCATTGTGGATAATGTGGCCAACTGCTATAATGTATTAGGCATCGTCCATGATATTTACAAGCCGATTCCGGGCCGGTTTAAAGATTATATCAGTACGCCCAAGCCAAATGGCTATCGCTCTTTGCATACCACTGTCATCGGCAAGGCAGGTATTCCTTTTGAGATCCAGATCCGCACAGCGGAAATGCACAAGATGGCAGAATACGGCGTAGCGGCTCACTGGAAATACAAGCAGAACCTGGACAAGGTTACCGGCAGTGAGGATACCTTTGCCTGGATCCGGCAGCTTTTGGAGGCTCAGCAGGATACAGAGGCGGAAGACTTTATCAAAAATATTAAGATTGATCTGTTTGCCGATGAGGTATTCGTCTTTACCCCCCGGGGCGATGTAATGAATATGCCTGCCGGCGCGACACCGATTGATTTTGCTTACGGCATCCATTCCGCTGTGGGCAACCGGATGACTGGCTGTAAAATCAACGGTCGAATTGCCCCCATCGACACACCTCTTAATAACGGCGACATTGTAGAGGTAGTAACCTCTAAGGAAACCAAAGGTCCCAACCGGAACTGGCTTAAGATTGTCAAGACTACAGAGGCCCGCAGCAAGATCAAGCAGTGGTTCAAAAAGGAATGCCGGGAAGAAAATATCGTCCAGGGTCGTTCCGAGCTGGAGCATGAGCTTCGGGCCAACCTGCTTTATAACAGCTTTATGGAAAATGAGGAGATCCAGAAGACTCTTCTCAACAAGTTCTCCTTTGAAAATATGGATGAGCTGTATGCAAGCTTAGGCTATGGCGGCATTACCATTACCAAAGTGGTCAATAAAATCAAGGATGAAGTAATTCGCAGCCGCAATCAGGCGGAAAAGCTGAACCATAAGATGCAGATCCGCAAAAGTCGAAAATCTCAGTCCGGTGTGATTGTAGATGGTCTTGACAACTGTTTGATTAAATTTGCCCGTTGCTGCACCCCCATTCCCGGAGATGACATTATCGGCTTTATTACCCGGGGCAACGGCGTTTCCATCCATCGGAAGGACTGTGTCAATGTGAAAACAGGCGGCAGCCAGGATGAAAAGGGTCGCTGGATTAAGGCATGGTGGGATGAGGATCAGTTGGATAACCGGGAAAAATTCAGTACAGCATTACAGATTTCCACGAAAAACCGAATTGGCCTGCTGGCAGATGTCATGACTTTGTTCTCCAGTAGCCATATCAATGTCCAGGAACTGAACGCTAAAGATTTGGACGACGGCTATGCTATGATGCATGCGGTGATTGATGTCAGTGGCATTGGACAGTTGGAAAATACCATGAATAAACTGAAGAATATCAAAGGCGTTATCAGCGTTGTCAGAAGTGTAGATTAGGAGCAATGGCAGAATGCGAGCATTGATTCAGCGTGTCAATCACGCAAAAGTAACCATAGAGGATCAGGTCAGCGGAGCCATCGGCCCGGGCTTGATGATTCTGTTAGGAGTTGGCCCGGCGGATACCGGGGAAGAAGCCCAGTATTTGGCGGGGAAATGCGCTGCTTTGCGTATCTTTACCGATGAGCAGGGGAAAATGAATTTATCTGTCCGGGATATCGGCGGTAAGATCCTGGTGGTTTCCCAGTTTACCCTATACGGAAACTGTCGCCGGGGCAACCGGCCCAGCTTTACGGAAGCGGCTAAGCCGGATATTGCCGTGCCATGCTATGAGGCCTTTGTGCAGGCTCTGCGGGATCGGGGGCTGACGGTGGAAACCGGACAGTTCGGTGCGGATATGCAGGTTCTGCTGGAAAATGACGGCCCGGTGACCATTTGGATGGATACGGATCAGATGCGGTCTGATCGGTAAGGAGGAAATATGAAGGTATTACAAATGACAGTGGGTATGATCGGTACCAACTGCTATGTGGCCTATGATGAAAAAACAGGGGAAGGCGTTGTCATCGATCCCGGCGACAGCGGCGATGAAATTTTGCAGCAGGCTCAGGAGGCTGGCGTCAAAATCCTTTATGTTTTGTTAACCCATGGCCATTTTGACCATATACTGGGAGTAAACGAGATCTGTGAAAAGACTGGGGCAAAGCTGGTTGTCCCGGAGGCGGACAGCGGTATGCTGCGGGAAAGCGCTGTGGCACAGTCCATGCGGATGTTTATGGTGAGACGGCCTTATGTGGAGCGGCAGCCGGATCTGCTGGTTCAGGAGGGTTCTGAGATTCAGGTGGGCGGCATCGCCTTCCGCTATCTCCATACTCCAGGCCACACCCCCGGCTCCTGTGTAATCCAGGCAGAAAATTGCCTGTTTACCGGAGATACTTTGTTCCGCGGCTCCTGCGGCCGGTGCGATTTGCCTGGCGGTGATTATAAGTCCATGCTGGATTCTATGAAAAAGCTGTATGATTTGCCGGGAGATTATCAGGTTCTGCCCGGTCATGAGGGTATTTCCACTTTGGATAAGGAGCGGCAGTTCAACCCTTATATGCAGCAGGCGGCGGGACGATGAATTATTATTTAGACGGACACGATTTTAAATATGCGGCGGAGGAAATGCTGTTCAGCGTATTGCCTGCGGAGCCTTGGGAGCGGCTGGAAGCTTTGCCTGCAGATCGATCTCAGACTTTAGTTTCTTCCTTGCAGGAGCAGGATGGTAAAATTCTGATCCAGGCCGAGATGGAGCAAAACGGTGAGAAGCTTTGCAGCAGACGGGAAATTGACCCGGAAGGGCTGGATGAGATCCTGCGCAAGCGGGCCATCAGTCAGGCGGTGAAAATCACCATTTATGAAACCGCCGTTAAAAAGCGGGAAAAGCCGCCGGCTTGGGGCGTTCTTACCGGGGTACGTCCCGCCAAGCTGGCCCGGATGCTGTTGGAACAGGGACATATGCGGGAGGAAGTGCCGGCCATCCTTGCAAAGGAATATCGGGTTTCGCCGGAACGGCTGGCGCTGGTTATGCCATGTATGGATGCCGCCTTGGAGGTGCAGAAGACCCTGGAGCCTAATTCGGTTTCCTTGTATATTGGCATTCCTTTTTGCCCTTCCCGGTGCTCTTATTGTTCCTTTGTCAGCAATTCCATTGAAAAGGCGGAAAAGTGGATCCAGCCTTATTTAGAGGTTTTGTTAGCGGAGATTACAGAAACCGCCAAAGCATTGAAGCAGGCGGGGAGACCCATTCTCTCTGTTTATATTGGCGGCGGCACGCCCACCACCTTAACGGCAGAGCAGCTTACCAAGCTGCTTGCGCATATCCGCAGCCAGTTTGATTTGGCCCGTCTGCAGGAATTTACCGTGGAGGCAGGACGGCCGGATACCATTACGGAAGAAAAGCTGGAGGCTTTAAAGGCGGGCGGTGTGGATCGGATTAGCATCAATCCCCAGAGCCTGAACGATCAGGTGTTGGCGGGTATTGGGCGGCGGCATTCCGTTCAGCAGTTTTGCGACAGTGTGAATCTTGCGAAAAAGCAGGATTTTGCCTGTATCAATATGGATTTGATCGCCGGTTTGGATCTGGATACAGAGGAATCCTTCCGCAGCACGGTGGAGGAGTTAATCCGTTTATCGCCGGAGAACATCACCATTCACACCTTGGCGGCCAAAAAAGGAGCGGATCGGGCGGATCGGGCGGCCAATGCCGCAAAGCATGCTCTGGTGGAAAATATGCTGGCCTTTGCCAATCAGGCCCTGTCTCAGGCGGGCTACCATCCCTATTACCTTTATCGTCAGAAATTTATGGCAGGCGGCTTTGAAAATGTAGGCTGGTGCAAACCGGGAACGGCTTGTTTTTACAACATCTGTATGATGGAGGAAATTCAGGATATTGTTTCCCTAGGTGCTGGCGGCGTGACGAAATTCTGTCGGCCGGGAGATAATCAAATCCAGCGTATTTCCAATCCCAAATATCCCTATGAGTATGTGGCTCAAAAGGATCGTGTGCTGGCAGCCCGGCAAAAGCTGGCAAAAGGATAAAATACCTTTGGAGGATGATATGAAGAATTTGACTCTGGATTACATCAATGAAAATGCGCGGACAGATCCGGCTGACTTCGTACAGACAGGGGAAGAAAATTACGCATTTCAGATTGCCCATGTGGCGAAAACGGTGGAGCGGCAGCTAATAAAAAGCCCTATTATTTTGATTAACGGCCCTTCCAGCAGTGGAAAAACCACGACCTCCAAGCGCATTCAGGCTCAGCTGGAGAAGGACGGCATCTGTTGCCATACCATTTCTATGGATGATTATTATATGACCCGGGCTGAGATTCGAATGCCGGTGGATGAAAACGGGAAGGAGGATCTGGAATCCCCTTTGTGTATGGATCTGCCCCTATTGGGAAAGCATTTGCTTAAGCTGACTCAGGGAGAGGAGATTCAAGTGCCTACTTATGATTTTGTCACCCGCAGCCGGACAGAGGAAGTCAAGAGCTTTCGTTTGGCCAAGGGAGAAGCGGTGGTTATCGAGGGGCTTCACGCCCTGAATGATGAGATTGTAGAACATCTGGAGGATCTGGCGATTGGTGTTTATATCAGCGTTGCTTCCGAGGTAAAGGTTTCAGATGACATGATTCTGGATGAACATGATCTCCGCTTTGTCCGAAGGGGGATCCGGGATTATAATTTCCGTGGTTCTTCTATGGAGCGGACTTTGGGCATGTGGGAATCTGTCAAGCGGGGGGAACGGTTGTATATTTCTCCTTACCGCAAAAATGCGCAAATTCATATCAACTCCTTTATGCCTTATGAAACCTGCGTTTTGATGAACCAGATGAAGGATTTACTTCGTCCTTATCGAAAGGAAGCGGAACAGGTAGGCGTTTTAGAGGTTTATGAAACCATGGATCGGTTTGAAGCCATAGATTATCAGCGGCTTATGCCGAAGAATTCTTTTTTGCATGAATTTATTGGATAAAATGAGATGAAAGAAAGGGCGTTTTAATTATGAAACTGTTTGATAAGGCAAAGGCTTCCGCCAGCATCCTGGCAGGAAAAAACGCAGCGCTGAATGCAGCGGATATTGCAGGAAAAAAGGCGACCTCTGTGGTAGAGACCACCAAGATTAATCTGAAAGTTTTTGATTTAAATACAGATATTGAGGTTCGGTATAAGGAGATCGGTAAGATTATGTATGCTGTGCATATCGGAGAAGAAACAGATGGCGAGCGCCTGCAGCAGCTGATGGAGGAAATTGACGAAAAGCAGGAAGCCATTCGTCAGTTGAAAGAGCAGCTGAGCCAGAAGAAGGAAAAGGTTCTTTGCCCGGTATGTGGAAAAGAATGTCGGAAGGAAGATGAATTTTGTTCTTCATGCGGAGAACCGCTGACAACGGTTGTCCCTGACAAGGAAGAAGATTCAGAATAGGTCTTTTGAATGGAAAAGCCGAGGAGAATGATTATGCTGATGATGAAAGAATATCAGGAAAGTGCCGCTTATCTGCGGGAAAAAATCGGAACATTTGCTCCTGAAGTTATGATTGTATTGGGATCGGGGCTGGGATATCTGGCTGACATGTGCGAGGATGGTATTCGCATCGCCTACAGCCAGATTCCTCATTTTAAAGTACCTCATGTGGAAGGCCATGCCGGGGAGCTGGTATTCGGCCGTTTACTGGGCAAAAAGGTATGCCTGATGAATGGACGAGTACATATTTATGAGGGCAACACTCCGGAGGAATCTGCTTATGCCATTCGGGTGCTGCGGCTCCTGGGCTGCCGCAAGGTGATTTTGACCAATGCCGCCGGCGGCATCAACGAAGCTTATCGGCCGGGGGATATTATGATGCTTACCGACCATATTAAGCTTTTTCCCCAAACGCCTTTGGAAGGTCCCAATCTGGAGGAATTCGGCCCTCGTTTTCCGGATATGACATTTCCCTATGCTCCGGCGCTCCAGGAAGTGGCTCGCCAGGCAGCTCGAGAAATCGGTATGGATTTGAAGGAAGGCGTTTATTTTTATGCCACTGGTCCCCAATACGAAACCCCAGCGGAAATTCGGGCGATGCGGATCCTGGGCGGCGATTCTGTAGGGATGTCTACGGTCTGCGAAGATATCGCGGCAGTTCACTGCGGTATGGATGTGCTGGCCTTTTCTGTCATTACGGATATGGCTGCCGGGATGCTGAATCAAGGCATCACCCATGAAGAAGTGATGGCTGTGGCGGATCAGGCCAAAGAAAAATTTTCAGAATTGATTCTAAAATGTGTAGAAAAATTGTAAGCTTCTATAAGAAAAGGAGATTAAGAAAAGGGCGTGAATCCATTTGCAGCAACAAAAAGAAAGTAGGCAGCAGAGCTTTTTAAGCGGCGCTATTGTATTAGTTGTCGCCAATGCGCTGGTTAAAGTGATCGGCGCACTGTTTAAAATTCCTATCAATAATATGATCGGCGCGGACGGTATGGGTATTTTCTCCGTAGCCTATAACCTGTATACGGCTCTGTTTGTCCTGTCTACGGCGGGCTTGCCTGTAGCCGTGTCCAAAATGGTAGCAGAAGCGAAGGCTCTGGGAAAACGGGATGAAATCCATCGGATCGTCAAAATGGCGGCCATGATTTTTGTAACAGTGGGCGCGGCCGGCTCTCTTATCTTATATTTTGGAGATAGTTGGTTGGTAGGCATTGTGGGAAATTCCATGGCCTATTATGCCGTAAAAGCCATTGCGCCCGCCATTTTCTTTGTGGCGATATCTTCCGTATTCCGGGGATACTATCAGGGCCTGTCCAATATGTATCCGACCGCTTTTTCTCAGGTGATCGAAGCGGTATGTAAATTGGGTTTTGGCTATGTGCTGGTTGTTGTTTTGCTCAAAGCGGGCATGGATATCCAGTATGTAGCGGCCGGCGCCATTGTGGGTGTTACCATTGGTACCGTGTTCAGCGCTTTGTATTTGGCACTGATTTACCGGCGGCGGCTGAAAAAGGATCAGAAAAAAGCGGCCTACCAAGGGGCAAGGGGCAAGCATGTTTCCAATCGAACCATTGCCAAGCGGCTGATTTTGATCGCTGTGCCGGTTACCATCGGCTCCTCCGTCATCAGCCTGACCAATCTGATTGATATGGCAGTGGTGATGAACCGGCTGCAGGACGCAGGCTTTTCTATGGAAAATGCCAATTATCTGTATGGAGCCTATAACATGTCTCTGACCCTGTTCAACCTGCCTCAGACTCTGATTACGGCTATCTCTATCAGCATTATTCCCGCCATCGCAGCGGCCTTTGCTAAGAAAAATTATAAGCTGGGCAAAAAAACCATTGTATCTTCTATGAAAATCACGGTATTGTTGGCAATGCCATGCGCTGCCGGTCTGGCGGTTTTGGCGAAACCGATTTTGGATTTATTGTATTATAAGCGGGCAGATGATGTGGTAGTAGCAGCGCCTTTGCTCCAGATCCTGGGCTTGGCAGTGGTATTTGTAGCGATGGTATCTTTGACCAATGCCATCCTCCAATCCGTGGGCAAGGCACATTTGCCGGTGGTGACTATGTTTATAGGCGGCATTGTGAAGCTGACCACGAACTATATTTTAGTAGGCAACCCGGAGATCAACATTCACGGCGCCCCCATTGGCACTACGGCATGCTACGGCACCATTACGATCCTCAACCTGATCCTCATCGCTTATCATACCCATAGCCTGCCTGGTCCGGTTCAGACCGTAATCAAGCCCTTGATTGCCACTGCCGGTATGTCTGCGGTCGCTTATGAAGTGAATATAGTCTGTGTCGGTGTGCTGGGCGGCAAGCTGGCATGTCTGGTGGCAATCTGCGCAGCCATTGTGGCCTATGGTGCGCTGCTGCTGATTGTAGGTGCTTTGAATAAGGAAGATGTTCTTTTGCTGCCCAAGGGCGAAAAGCTTGCCCGTAAGCTGAAGATGAAATAACGGAGGCAGAAAATGCAGGCATTTGAAGAAAAGGAAGCATATACGGTAGAGGATCTCCAGGCATTGATGGTGCTTTTACGGGCAGAATGCCCATGGGATCGCGTTCAAACCCATGAAAGCATCCGGCGGAATTTTATCGAAGAGACCTATGAAGTGTTGGAGGCCATTGACAATCAGGATATAAAGCTTTTGCGGGAAGAACTGGGTGATGTGCTTTTGCAGGTAGTCTTTCATACCGAAATCGAACGGGAACAAGGTCACTTTGATTTGAACGATGTGGCAGACGGCATCTGCAAAAAACTGGTATTCCGCCATCCCCATATTTTCGGCCAGAAAAAGTTGGATTCTGCCGGTGGAGCTTATGCCGCCTGGGAGGATCTGAAAAAGATAGAAAAAGGCCAGAAAAGTACTACAGATAGCTTGACCAGTGTAGCCAAAACCCTGCCCAGCCTGATCCGGGCAGAAAAGATTCAAAGCAAGGCGGCCAAGGTAGGCTTTACCTGGCCGGATATCCAGGACGCCCTTTCTAAGGTTCGAGAGGAACTGACAGAGATGGAAGAAGCTGTGCAGGAGGGAAGACATCAGGAAGAAGAACTGGGAGACCTTTTGTTTGCTGTGACGAATGTAGCTCGCTACCTGGAAGTAGATCCAGAGAGAGCGCTGGAAAAGACCTGTGATAAATTCATCCGCCGGTTTACGTATGTGGAAAAACGGGTGACGGAAGAGGGCAAAGCTTGGCAGGATTGGACCCTGGAAGAGCTGTGTGCCTTTTGGAATGAAATCAGAAAAGAGGAAAAGGAATAAACCCATGAGATTAGATAAATATCTGAAGGTTTCCCGGCTAATTAAGCGGCGTACCATTGCCAACGATGCCTGCGACAACGCCAGGATCACCGTCAACGGTAAGGCGGCCAAGGCCTCCTATCAAGTGAAGATCGGGGATGTGATCGAAATTGCCTTTGGTCAGCGGACGCTGAAGGTGGAGGTTTTGCAGATCTCAGAGCATGTACTCAAGGGAGATGCAGCTGGCCTGTATCGGGAAATTTTATAGCATAGAAAAGGCTTACAGCACATATTTGTGTAGTAAGCCTTTTTTTGATCGGAGGAAATTTCCATGAATGAAAACAGCGGCCGGATTCCTCATCAGGTAATTTTGGAGGAAAGAAAGCGCATACGGATATTAGGCGTAACAGATGTGGAAAACTTTGATGAGACATGTGTGGAACTGACCACCAGCGCGGGCCTGATGAGCATCAAGGGAGAAGAGATGCATGTGGAAAGCCTAAACCTGGAAAACGGAGAGATGGCCATGACCGGAGAGATCGACTCTATAGAATATGAGGAAAGCCGGGAACGAGGCAGTTTGCTTTCCCGGCTGTTTGGGTGAAAAAATGACCATATCCATAACCTTGCAAAGTTTAAACTTTTTACAGGCTGTGCTTTTGGGTGTATGTCTGGGCATACTTTATGACGGTTTTCGTGGTGTGCGCCTGGTGTTCCGAACAGGGTGGGCGGTCAATGCGTTGCTGGATCTTCTTTTTTGGGCAGTGACAGCGGCGGCTTTCAGCATTTTTGTGCTGACAGCGGCACGGGGAAATTGTCGCCTGTACCTGCTGGTCGGTTTAGGCTTGGGCATTTTATTTTATGAGCTGACCGTATCTCTTTTGGTGCAGCAGATACTCATAGGTATGCTCCAAGTACTATTCTTATTTTGTAAAAAAGCAGGACAGATTGGAAAATATTCAGGAAAAGCAGTCATTCGCCTTTCTTTTTTAAAAAAAGAATTAAAAATTATAAAAAAACCCTTCAATTTTTTTGCAAAAAGGTTTAAAATTAAGTAAATA
>CAZSBD010000014.1:0-17380 GCA_964605215.1 uncultured Oscillospiraceae bacterium
CCCGCGGGCAGACCGTGACCCTCCTGTACCGCTATGCCAGCTCTCCGGCTGTAAGCGGCAGCAATTCCTTTACGGACGTGAGCGGCAGCGCGTATTACGCCAATGCTGTCCAGTGGGCCGTGAACGAAAGCATCACCAACGGAACAGGTGTGAACACCTTCAGCCCAGAAAATGATTGCACAAGAGCACAGATCGTGACCTTCCTCTACCGCGATCTGGCCGAGTAAGCAAACAAAAATCCAAATCATATCAATTTCACTTGTGCAGAGAGCGCCCAACGGAAGTTGGGCGCTCTCTCAGACTGAAAAAGAACCTCTGTTTTCGTTAGGCGAAAACAGAGGTTCTTTGTTGGTCTGAACTAATTAAGCTGATATACGGTGCAATAGCGTACGCCCATCTGATAAGCTTTGGCATGGCTGTTTACGAATACATCAATCGTATTGCCGGAAACACCGGTATCCTCGGCGATAAAATTCCCCAGACCTTCAATAAACAGCTTGCTGCCCAGTTTGATTTTTGAACGGCTGACCGCTACGGTACGGCCTTCCTTGACCTTAGTACCGGAAGCGGTGATGCCGTTGGATTTGCCGCAGCATTTGGAGCAGGAACAATAGAAGGTGATTTTATAAGTACCCCGGCAGGTAGCGTTGGCTTTGAGGGCATCCGTTGCCTTCTTAGAGGAAGAGTAGGAAACGGAAGCGTCATAGGTAGGCGTGTAGGTTTGTTTGCTGACAGTGGCGGAAGCGGTCTGCTGCGCCTTTTGGTCTGCTGCGGCCTTCGCAGCAGCCTCTTGAGCCGCCTTTTCAGCCCGCTCCTTTGCAGCGGCCTGCGCCTGCGCCGCTTCTGCCTGCGCCTGCTTCTCTGCCTCTGCCTGGGCATCAGCCAGCAGGGCGGAAGAAAAGGGAGACAAAATATCCGCCACAAAGGCCTGACTGCTGGCAGCGGTCTGGGCAACAGCAGCCTGGCTGGCCGGGGTAAGATCTGCGGCAAAAGCGTTGCCGGTAAGCAGAAGAGACGCGGCCAGAGAGATGTTTAAAAATTTAAGGGACTTTTTGATTCGTATATGCATTTAAGATTCCTCCGTATGGTTACATCAAGATTTCTAAATGGTAACAAAAAGGATTACAAAACGTAACGAATTTGTTTTTGTTTTGTTACCAAACTGTTACTTATCTTACACGATTTTTCCCAATTTGTCAAATGTTAAAAATGAAATTTCAAAAAAGGTAATAAAAAAGCCCTGTTTTCGAAAAAACAGAGCTTTGAATGCGTTAAAAAATTTGAGTTAAATTGTCTTATCCAATGATTTTTTTAGCCAGGTCAGCGGAAGCCTTCGCATCTTTTGTGTAATAATCCGCTCCGATGGAAGCAGCGTATTCCGGTGTCAAAACCGCGCCGCCCACAAAGATGGTGCCGGGGTATTTTGCGGCTCGCAGCTGGCGGATGGTTTCTTCCATACCGGGAAGTGTGGTGGTCATCAAAGCGCTCAGACCTACCATGGGCGCCTGGTGCTCCATAGCAGCCTGCACCACATTTTCCGGAGGCACATCCCGGCCCAGGTCAATGATGGTATAGCCGTAGTTTTCCAGCACGACCTTAACGATGTTTTTGCCGATGTCATGGATATCCCCCTTGACAGTGGCCAGGACGATGGTGCCCTTTTCCACATTGTCGCCGCCCTTTTTCTGGATGCTGTCTTTAATGACGCCAAAGCCGGCCTTGGCCGCCTCGGCAGAGCGAATCAGCTGGGGCAGGAAGATTTCCCCCTTTTCATAGAGATCGCCTACCTTGTCCAGGGCTGGAATGAGAACATTGGAAATGATGGTCAGCTCATCCATAGAGGCCAGCAGTTCCTGAGTGATACGGGCGCACTCGTTCCCTAGACCCTTGAGGATGGCTTCTTCATTGGTCATGTCAGCCGGGGCTGTCAGAGCAGTGCCGGGGGCTGGGGCCGCCGGTGTATCTGCGTAATGGGCGATAAAGGCTTCCCCGCCTGGATCATGCATAAACAGCAGATTATGGGTGTAGACAGCGTCCATCATCGCCTGTTTATTGGGATTGATGATGGGGAAGTCCAGTCCACTTGACAGAGCCAGGGAAAGGAAGTGGGCGTTGATCTGTTCCCGCTGGGGCAGGCCGAAGGAGACGTTGGATACGCCCAGGACGGATTTGACTCCCAGATCCCGCTTGACAGTTTCCAGCGCCTTCAGGGTCTCGATAGCGCCGTCCGGCTCCGCAGAAACTGTCAGGGTCAAGCAGTCAATAAGCAGATGATGGGGCGGAATGCCATATTTGGCCGCTTCCCCAACGATCTTTTCCGCAACCCGGACACGGCCCTCAGCCTTGGGCGGAATGCCGTCCTCGTCCAAAGCCAGGCCAACCAGCAAAGCGCCGTATTTCTTGGCCAGAGGGAAGATGGCATCCATACTCTTTTTCTCGCCGTTAACAGAGTTGATGATGGGGATGCCGTTGTAATGGCGCAGGGCAGTTTCCAGCACCTCCGGGTTAGAGGAGTCCAGCTGTAAGGGGGTATCCACCACAGACTGCAGCTCCTGCATTACCCGCAGCATCATAGATTTTTCATCAATCTCCGGTGTACCCACGTTCACGTCCAAAATGGGAGCGCCAGCCTCAATCTGAGACAGAGCCTGGCCCAAAATATAGTCCATATCTCCGTTTTTCAGGGCTTCCCGGAATTTTTTCTTGCCGGTGGGATTGATCCGCTCGCCGATGACCCGCACCTCGTCACAGTTTAAAAATTGGGTGCCGGAACAGACTGCCGTGATTTTTTTGGGTGTCCGGGGCGTAAAAGGATGCTTGGGCAGAAAGGCGCAGATGTTGCGGATATATTCCGGTGTGGTGCCGCAGCAACCGCCTAAAATAGAAAAGCCCAGGGGCAGATATTCTTCAACGGATTGGGCAAACTGTTCCGGTGTAATGTCATAGGTGAAGGTGTCACCGGTGACAATAGGCAGGCCGGCGTTAGCCTTGATAATCATAGGCAGGTTGGAGTACGCTGCCATTTTTTCCGCAATAGGCAGCAGCTTGTCCGGCCCCAGAGAGCAGTTGATGCCGATAGCGTCTGCTCCCAATCCCTCCAGGGTGATGGCCGCCGCCTCCGGGGGAACACCCAGGAAGGTGCGGTGGTTTTCTTCAAAGGTCATCGTGCAGAAAACCGGCTTGCCGCAAAGCTCCTTGGCAGCCAGCAGAGCCGCCTTGATCTCCAGCAAATCCGTCATGGTTTCAATGTAGATGGCATCCGCCAGAGGAGCGCCGATGCGAATCTGCTGAGCAAAAATATCGTAAGCCTCGTCAAAGGACAGGGTGCCGGTGGGCTGCAAAAGCTCGCCGATGGGCCCCATATCCAAGGCCACATACTGAGCGCCGGAGGCCCGGGCATTGCGGACAGCGGCAGGGATGATTTCTTCTGGAGTATGGCCGCTGCCTGCCAGCTTTTTTCGGTTGGCGCCAAAGGTACAGCTTAAAACCATGTTGCTGCCAGCCTCCACAAAGGCCCGATGTACAGCGGTGATCTGTTCCGGATGGGTCAGGTTAAGAAGTTCCGGGATTTCACCAGCCTGCAGGCCGGCCTTTTGGAGCATGGTACCCATAGCGCCGTCCAGGATCAGGTAGTTTTCTTTTAAATGTTGTCTAATGTCCACAGGTAGTGCCTGCCTTTCTAAAGGTGCAGCGTTCCCGCATATTGCAGAAAGCACAGCCTTTGATTTTTCCAAGAGTGGGATGGTCGCTGACACCGAGAATGGCGGTGACGGATTTTTTGGGGGTGAGAATATTGTTTTCCGTGACAGACAGGCCGATCTTTCGGGGAGCGTCACACAGGAAAAGCAGTTCCTTTTGCAGGGAGATGGGCAGATCCCCATAGCCGGGGGAAAAGCGGGAAGTGAGATAGCCGCCGTTTTCCGCTTCCTTTTGGCCAATTTCCGCCTGGGCGCTGTCCATCAGGTTTTCCGTCAGTTCGGTGGCGGCGCTGTTTAAAGCTAGGCCCTCCAGCATGCTTTTCAGGGAGCCAAGCTTGATCGTTCGGTCCGCGCTGGCTCCCAGCGTGCCGGCCAGCAGATAACAGGCTTGACAGCCTTTTAGGTGGAGAGCGATATCCTGACCGATGAGGATGACGTCGGAACCGGCCAGACGGATACCTGCCGGCTCCCGGAGGATGTCAAATTTTCGGTAAATATATTTGGGCGCTATGGCTTTGGACAAGACGGCAACCGACCTTTCCGCGGTTTCCACAAGCTGTGGATCGCTGCGGTCCGCTCCCATATAGCGCAGGACTTCGTCCAAATTGGGGCAAGGGGACATAAAATTACTTCCTTTGGTTGATATTCTATATAAATTCGGAATTAAAAGCAGAAAAGAGATCCGGTGGGATCTTTTGTTTTTTCTGAGATTATTTTCATTATATCGGGAAATCCCAAGCCTGTCAAAACATTTCCGACTATTCCGGTGTATGAAAGGGAAAAAAGAGAAAAGACTATACAAAAGAAAAAGTCTGTGTTATAATAACCAGAAACGGTATTTAAGGCTGCGCCAGGCAGCCTGCGGATCAGTGAGATCCGAGCATTACTTTGGATCATTTGAGGCGGACTTGGGTAATGGTTTGCCTTCTATTTTTTAATGATAACAATTTTATGGAAAACCTAGAATATGGAAAAGGAACGTGATACAAACTCATGAAAGAAAAATTAAAAATTGTACCTCTTGGCGGTTTGAATGAAATTGGCAAGAATATGACAGCTGTGGAGTTCGGCAATGATATCATCGTCATTGACTGCGGCCTGGCTTTCCCGGATGACGACATGCTGGGTGTGGATCTGGTGATTCCGGATATCACTTACCTCAAGCGGAACAAGGATAAACTGAGGGGCTTTGTCATTACCCATGGACATGAGGATCACATCGGCGCCCTGCCTTATGTGCTGCGGGAACTGAACACACCGGTCTATGGTACCCGGCTGACCTTGGGCATCATTGATGTCAAGCTGTCTGAATTTCGATTCCCCCACAAGATCCGTCTCAACTGTGTCAAGGCTGGAGATGTAATCAAGCTGGGCTGTTTTAAGATCGAGTTTATTCGCACCAACCATTCCATCGCGGATTCTGTAGCGCTGGCCATTAAGACCCCCATCGGAACGATTATCCACACAGGCGACTTTAAGATCGATTCTACCCCCGTCAACGGCGAGATGATTGATCTGACCAGGTTCGGCCAACTGGGAAATGAGGGTGTGCTGGCGCTGATGAGCGATTCTACCAATGTAGAGCGGGATGGCTTTACCATGAGCGAGAAAACCGTAGGCGCTTCTCTGGAGGAGTATTTCAAAAACTGCGATGAACGAATCATCATCGCAACCTTTGCTTCCAACATCAACCGTTTGCAGCAGATTTTAGACATTGCCGCCAAGTATGGCAGAAAGGTAGCCGTATGCGGCCGCAGCCTGGAGAAGAACACCGAGGTTGCCACCAAGCTGGGGTATCTCCACGATAAGAAAAATGTGCAGATTCCCGTTCAGGAGATTAACCGGCATCCCCGCAATCGGATCGTGGTGATCTGTACCGGCAGCCAAGGCGAGAGCATGAGTGCCCTGTACCGTATGGCGTATTCCGGCCACAAGCAGGTAGAGGTGGTACCGGGAGACCGGATTCTCATCGCAGCTTCCGCCATTCCGGGCAACGAAAAGTCTGTCTATAATATGATTAACGAGCTGTTCAAAAAAGGCGCGGAGGTTATTTATGACCGACAGGCTGCCATTCATGTTTCCGGCCACGCGAATCGAGGCGAGCTGAAGCTGATGCTGGGCTTGTGTAAGCCGAAATTTTTCATTCCGGTACACGGTGAACATCGTCACCTGCGGCTCCATGCGGAATTGGCCAAGGAAATGGGCGTGCAGCCCCGGAACATTATGATTTCCGATATTGGCCGCGTCATCGAGCTTTCGGAAAACTCCGCCCGCCTGGCAGGTAATGTGCCCGCAGGCCGGGTGCTGGTAGACGGCCTGGGCATCGGTGACGTAGGAGCCGCCGTTCTGCGGGATCGGAAGCATTTATCCCAGGACGGCTTGCTGGTGGTCGTTGTCACCCTGGACAGCGAAAGCGGCATTGTAATTGCCGGACCGGATATCGTTTCCCGTGGCTTTATTTACGTCAAGGAAGCGGAAGATCTGATGGAGCAGCTGCGTAAGGAATCGCAGAAGTCCCTGAACCGCTGCATGGATAAGCATATCCGCAACTGGTCTGTGATCAAATCTGCATTGAAAAATGATTTGTCCGAATTCTTATTTAAAAAGACCAAGCGCAGTCCGATGATCCTGCCGGTCATTATGGAAATCTAAAGAAATGCCGTGCAGGTCCGGCCTGCGTCATTACCCAAAACGGCGAGAACATGAAAAACCGCACCCTGTTAGGTGCGGTTTTTTCATGGCTTAACGTTATGATTTCCGCTTTTCTGCTTTTCGTTTTTCCCAAATGGGGAGGTATTGACTCAGCAGGATGCCTACAAAGATCAAACCAAAGCCGAAAAGCTGCTGCATACCGAATTTTTCCCGAAGAAAAACCGCGCCTAACACTGCGGCAAAGGCCGGGTTCAGGGCGCAGAACAGGCTGGCCCGCTCTGCCGTGGTGCCCTTTTGCGCCACAGGCTGCAAAGTAAAGCC
The DNA here is from genome assembly GCA_964605215.1 of uncultured Oscillospiraceae bacterium. Lineage (GTDB taxonomy): Bacteria > Bacillota > Clostridia > Oscillospirales > Butyricicoccaceae > CAZSBD01. The sequence continues at coordinate 6,672 of CAZSBD010000014.1, forward strand.
AAAGGCGCTGCATACAATGGCCAGGGCAAACAGGACGCCCCATTCCGTGCCGCTGGTGGGCATATGAGGGGTTTCCCAAAGAAAGCTGGCCACTGTTCCCAAAACACCAACCACCCCAACCTGGAGAATGCCTAAAAGAAGAGGATCCGTAAGACGGGAAAGACGATCGGTCATAATCATAAAGATGGCGTACAACACCGCAGCCAGCAGGCACAGCTGCTCGCCAGTGGTTAAGGATAAGGCGCCCTTTTGCAGGGTCAGCAGGGCAATGCCGGCAAAGGTAATGCCGGTGCATAGAAGAGGCAGGGGCTGGGGCAGACGGCGGCATAGGATCATTTGAAGGATAGGGACGAAAACCATGGCGGTGTTTTCCAAAAAAGAGGTGGTGGAGGAATCTGTCGTCCGCAGGCCGCACATTTCCCCTGCCATAACGGCAAACAGAGTAACACCCAGTAAAACACCCCAGCCCAGGGCAGCCCGGTTCAGCTGGCGCAGCTGCCGGCGAAACAAGATCACCAGAATCCCGAAAGCCAGCAAAAATCGAATGCCCATCAAATTAAAAGGATGCAGCGTATTCATACCGATTTTCATAAACAGGTAAGAGGTGCTTCTGGCCAGAATCACCAGAGCCAGTAAGCATTCTGCCTTTGCGCGAGTCATAAACAGTCACCTTTTTCTTGTCATTTTCTTATTTTCAATATACAATAAAAAGAAATATGAGAAAATATTTAATTTCGCATAGAATTGTGACAATTACTCACAGAAAGAGGGAGAAATGGACGATTTGAAATGGCAGGCTTTGCTGCTGTCCGTGGATACCGGCAGTTTTTCCGGCGCTGCGGAAAAGCTGGGTTATACCCCTTCCGGCATCACTCGGATGGTCAACGGTCTGGAAAGTGAGCTGGGTTTTGCCCTGGTGAAACGGGGAAGAAAAGGAGTCAGCCTGACTCAGGAAGGGGAACAGCTGCTGCCGGCAGTCCGGCAGCTGGCGCAGGACAATGAACGGTTGCGGCAATTAAGCAGTGACATCCGAGGGTTGTCTGTAGGCAATTTGACTATTGGCACCTATTACAGCACGGCGGCCTGCTGGCTGCCTGAGATCATCAAAGCCTTTCAAGAGGAGTATCCGGGCATTCATATCCACACGATAGAGGGCGGCAACAGCGATCTGCGGCAGTGGCTGGCAGATGGCAAGGTGGATTTTTGTATGTTCAGTCAGTGTGATATGGAGGGGTAATGGATTCCTCTTAAGCGAGATGCCCTGGTTGTCTGGCTGCCCAAGGATCACCCCAAAGCCGAGCTGCCCGCTTTTCCCCTGAAGGCGCTGGAGGGAGAACCTTTTATCAAGACCCTGCCGGATTGTGACACGGATCTGGAACGGCTGCTTTTGCGGCAAAATCTGTCGCCGGATATTCGGTTTACCACAGCGGATAATTATACCACCTATGCTATGGTGGCAGCGGGCTTGGGGGTAAGCATCAATAATGCTTTGATGTCAGAAAACTGGAGGGGGAATGTGGCCGTCCGGCCCTTTGATCCGCCTTGTTACATCACGCTGGGGATCTTGATCCCCTCCCTTAAAAACGCCTCACCCGCAGCAAAAAAATTCATCGCCTATGCCCGCCGGATGATAGCCGACACGGACAAGGCGATGGAACCTGACGGGATTTTATTATAAAGAAACTTTACAGGCGGATACTGATTTCGCCGGAAAAGAGGGCTTCCTGGGAACCGTCTGCCCGCTGAATCAGCAAATGCCCCTGCTCGTCCACAGACAGAGCAGTGGCTGGGTAGGAAGTGCCATGGCGCAGGACGGTGATTGGTTTGCCTAAAAAGGTCAAGCGGCTGCGGTAGCGATCCAAAATTTCCGCCATCTGTCCTTCCAAAAGCATGCAATAGTAGCGATCCAGGGAAGAAAGGACGGCACCCAAAATCTCGTTGCGCAGAGGCAAATGAGGAGAAAAATCAGCCAAACAGCCGGCAAGCTGGGCAATCTCCGGCGGCAGAGCGGCAGGGTCAAAGGATACGTTTATACCGATCCCCAGAATGATGGAATCAATGCTGCTGTTTTCCCCTTCAATGGAGGCCTCCGTTAAAATGCCGCACAGCTTTTTTCCGTCCTTATACAGGTCGTTGACCCATTTGATTTCCGGGGAGAAGCCGCAAACCATCTGGATGGCGTCCGCAGTAGCGGCAGCGGCGGAGATGGTCAGAAAGGAGATCTGCTCCAGCTGAATGGAAGGCCGCAGGAGGACAGAAAAATAAATGCCCGTGCCGAAGTCCGAATGGAAGGTGCGGCCCAGCCGTCCCCGGCCTGCTGTTTGACATGGGGTGACCAGGGTGAAGCCTTCCTGCTTTTGATGGATATAGGTTTGCTTCATTACCGTATTGGTGGAAGAAACCTGGGGCAGAACCAGGATCTCCCGGCCAATGCGCTGCTTGCGGGTCTGATACATCGCAATGCCGGAGGCGGTTAAAACATCGCTTTGGGAGGACAGACGATAACCCTCTCCCTGAACAGACTGGATATCAAAGCCACGCTCCCGCAGGGTAGCGATGGCTTTCCAAATGGCGGTGCGGGAAACGCCCAGCTGGCGGCCCAGTTCCCCGCCAGAGACCAACTGCCCTTGGCGCTGCTCTAAAATTTTCAAAACTTCGTCACGAATCATCCTAACCGGCTCCTTTTCATAATACTTAGCAAGTAGATAAGCTGTAGCGATGGCGCAGCTTTATCTCTTTAATTTTAATACAGAATTCGTCGGGATACAATGAAATTATCAGAAAGGAATAGGAGATATGCGGGAAAAAGAAAAACTTTTTCAGAACCTGGCAGCCAGTGGAGAGGATCGTATGTTTTTGGCCCATGTATTGGATCGGCAGCGGGTCTGCCGGGAACAAAACTATATGACTCACACGAAATTTATGGATTTGCGGCAAAGAAGCCTGGCAGCGGCATGTCTGGAGCAAAGCGGGGATCGGGGGTATGTCTTTTTCGGCGGCCATCCCCAGGCGGAGCGATGCGTATTGATTTTTTATCCGGATTATTGGACGCAGGAGGAAGCAGTCAGCGAGCAAAACTGCCCGATTTGCCTGATTCGGGCGGGAAAAAGTCCGGCGGACAGCCTGTCTCATCGGGATTATCTGGGCTCTTTGATGGGGCTGGGCATTGAGCGGGAGTGCGTCGGCGATATTCTGGTAACAGAGGAAGGGGCGGAGCTTTTCGTGATGACAGAAATGGCGGATTTTCTCCTGCTTCATTATGAAAAAGCAGGGCGCAAGCGTCTGCGGCTGAGCCGGGAGCCATTGGCCAGTGTGCGTCCGGCCCGGCAGGACAGCAAGCTGCTGCATGCTTCCGTGGCATCTCCGCGGCTGGATGGAGTGCTGGCGGCAGCTTTTGGCATTTCCCGCAGCGAGGCGGCGGAGCAGATCCGCAAGGGGCTGGTATTCTGTAATTTCCGTCAATGCGGCAAAGGAGACCGGGAGGTCAGCGCCGGAGATATACTGAACATTCGGGGCAAGGGCAAGGCGGAAATCCTGGAGATCGGCGGCCGCAGCCGAAAAGGGCGGGTTTTCTTAAAAATTCAGCGATTTATTTAAATTTTTGAAATTTGAAAATCTAGCATTCCTTTATAAGCCATTTGATGATATAATGAAAAAGTATATAAAGACGAACAAGGGCTGAGCTTTGGCTCCGAACCTGTACCGGAAATATCCGGCAGGTCAGAAATCTTGATGGAGGTAAACAAGTGAAAAGATTCTTATCGGGTATCCTGGCAGTGATGATGGTTTTGGTTTGTCTGCCCACCCAGACATTTGCCGTCAGCGATATTGAAAACAACTGGGCAAAAGAATATATCACCTATTTAAACAGCAAAGAAGTGATGTTTCCCTCAGGAGAAAATTTCAAACCCAACGCGGAGGTGTCCCGTGCTGAATTTATGCGTTATATTAACCGGGCCTTCCAGTTTACAGAAAAAGCGGATGTATCCCAGTATACTGATCTGGATGCCACCGCCTGGTATTATGACAGCGTGGCCACTGCGGTAGCCTACGGCTATATCAACGGCACCGGCGCCAACACCATGAATCCGCTGGGTACCATTACCCGTCAGGAGGTTGTAACCATCCTGGGACGTTTACATAAGTATGAGCCTCAAGGCAGTGATTCTATTACCTTCAAAGATAAAGCGTCCATTGGCTCTTGGGCCATTGGCTATATCAATGAGGCAGTGGAAAAGGGTTACGTTGACGGATATACAGACGGTTCCTTTAAACCTACCGCTGTGATTACTCGTTCTGAAATGGCAAAAATCCTTTACTATTTTATGGGCGACCGGCTGGATTCCAACGCCCAGTATGACTCCACAAATTTGGAAACCAAGGCGAAAAACGTAACGATTACCACCGGTTTGGATTTTGCCAATACCACGGTAAACGGCGATCTTTATATTTCCGAAGGGGCCAAGGGCCAGAGCGTGACGCTGAGCAATGTGGTTGTCAATGGTCGGATCATTGTCAGCGGCGGTAAGCTGATGCTGGAGGATGTGACCGCGCAGGAACTGATTACCTCCACCCCCATGGGCGAGGATCTGTCTGTGACGTGCAAGGGCAATACCAATGTGGCCACTGTAGCCATTAAGACGAATACGGATCTGACAGAGGATGAGCTGGATATCAGTGCCAGTGGTATTTCTGATGTGATTGTAGACGGCAAGGACAAGCTGAATGCGGATATTGACGCGCATCTGTGGAGCCTGACTGTAAACAATGAGGGGAATTCGATCTATCTGGACAGCAATGCTTATATCATTGAAATGATTGCCAATGCGGCAGTTAAGATCAGCGGCAGCGGCCAGGTGGAAAAGGCCATGATCCATGCTGAAAATGTGGTGATGGAAATGATGCCGGAAACCTATGAAATGGATCGGGGATTGTCCGCGGTTATGGGAGGCGAAACCATTTCCGGCAACAGCACAGTAACAGTAAAGCCGGCTCTGGTTACCTTTGATAAAAACACCAGCTCCAGCGCTTACGCTGATGTAGAAGTGGAGCTGTCTATTGATCCCAATACCGCCATTTCCTATACTCTTTGCGACTCTACCAAGTGGACCAAGGGTACGCAATACCGGACATCGGACACCAAGGTAAGAATTCTGAAGAGCTATTTGGCAAACTTGTCTGAGGGCAACCATACCATTCAGTTTGTTACCGATGATCCAGCGAAGATTACCATGGTCATTAACGTGATTGATTCCTCCAAAAATTCTGCAGAGGAAGAAGAGGTAAACTTTGATAAGTACAGTTCTTCCGAAGGCTATCAGGATGTGAAGATCAATTTAGTACCAGCTAACAATTATGCCCTGTCCAAGGTTAATATGGCTGGCGTACTGCTGGAACAAGGAACCGCCTATACCTATTCCAATCATGTAGTCACCATTAAGAAGAGTTTCCTGGAAACCAGGACCACGGGTACCTATAATTTAGTATTCACCTTTGCTATGGGCAATACCGTAACGGTACTGCTGAATATTAAGGACAGTTCTCCGGTCAACAGCTTAGGGGAGACGGAGATTAAATTTGACGTCAATACCAACAGCAACCTGTATCGGGATGTCGTGCTTAAGCTGAGTACCGTAGACGGAGCAACTTTGGAAAATGTTAAGTACGGCTCCGATGATAAGCTTTTGACTCCGGTTGCAGATTATTATGTTTTAGAGGATGAGGGAACTGTGACCCTCCGCAAGCGAGCGTTGGCAAAGATGAACACCACCAGCGGATCTGTTAAAGTTACCTTTGTGATGAGCAAGGGTGAAAATCCGGAATTGACCGTTACTTATGTGAATACCTATGCAGTAGATTTTCAGGTGGTCAATGACCTGGGCATAGCTGTTAATGGGGCAAAGGTAACCATCAAGCAAGGGGCTGAAACGGTAGATACCTTGACTACAGACGCGCAAGGCAATGCTTCCACCGCTTTGGAAAAGGGCGAATATTCCTATATAATTACGTATGGAACCTCGGAGCCGGTGGAGGGTGATTTCCGCATCAATTCCGGTTCCTTCCAGAAGAGCGTGACGATCGTGGCTATGAACGAGGTTAGCGTCAATGTTGTGACCAAGACTGGCAGCAGGCTTTCTGGCGCTGAAGTTACCTTAGGCAGCCAAAAGGCAACCACTAGTGAGGATGGCGTTGCGGTCTTTACCGTACCGGCAGGCAGCTACAATCTGACGGTCAGCAAGAGCGGATACACCACCTACACGGAGACAATGACCATTATTTCCAAGACCAGCAAGCGTGTGATCCTGTCTTAAAGAGAAAAATCTACAAAAGCAGAGGAAAAATCCTCTGCTTTTTTGTTTGCAGGCAAGGAGACAAACCGACAGAATCAGCAGACCGGTCTTTCTATAATAAAGGAAGAAAGGGGAAATGCCATGGTCTTGTATGTAGATGTCCTGTTTTTTATCAATATGGCAGTGGATATGGCGGTGCTTTTGGCAACAGGGCGCTTTGCCGGGGTACGGCCTCGTAAACTGCGGCTGCTGGCAGCGGGCATCTTTGGCGGTATCTATGCGCTGGCGGCGGTTTTTTGGAATATGCCAGCGGTGGTGAAGCTTTTTGCAGGAGCGGTCAGTGTTTGGATTGCTTTTGGATTTGAGGATCATCGGGTTTTTGCCAAACGGTTTCTGCTGTTTTTGCTGGTTTCCGCCGCCTTTGCCGGTTTTGTGCTGGGACTGTATTTCTTCTTCCATGTGAGCAGTAGCCTAAACGGCGTGTATTACATACAGGTGCCGGGACGGGTGATTGTGGCCTCTATGTGTATTGCCTATGGGCTTGTTGGCCTGCTGTTTTACAAAAATGGCAAACATATCGGCAGGGAAACAGAAGAGCTTATCATTGGCCTGTGGGGACGGGAGATTCGGCTGACTGCCTTGGTGGACAGCGGCAATGATCTCACCGAGCCGATCAGTCATAAGCCGGTGATTTTGATCGGTCGGGAGCAGGCGGCAAAGCTGCTGCCGCCGTCGGCTTTGGAGATTCCTATGTTGTTGAAAGCCCATAATGCGGCAGATATTATGGCATGCATCCGGGAAGAAAAACTCAAGGTTCGATTCCGGCTGGTGCCTTATCGGGCTTTGGGTCAGGAAAATGGCTTGCTGGCCGCGTTTCAGCCGGATTATGTCAAAAGGAAAAAAGGAGGTGATATAGGGGCCTATATTGGCATCAGTGAAAACACCATCAGCTTTGGTCCTTGCCAGGGGCTGATCGGAACGGTTTGAGGGAGGAGCGCTATGCTACAAGCAATCTGGTACTGTTTAAAAAAATGGTTATGGGGACGGGAAAACAATTTTGTAATGTATATCGGCGGGCCAGAGGTTTTGCCGCCGCCGTTAAAGCCGGAGGAAGAAAAATATTGGCTGCATGCCTGCCAGGAAGGGAAGGAAGAGGCCAGAAATGTACTGATTGAACACAATCTGCGGTTGGTAGTTTATATTGCCCGGCGGTTTGAAAACACGGGAATTTGTGTGGAGGATCTGATCTCTATCGGTACCATTGGCCTGATCAAGTCTATCAATACCTATAAAAGCGATAAAAATACCAAGTTGGCTACTTACGCTTCCCGTTGCATTGAAAATGAAATCCTGATGCATTTGCGTAAGGTATCCGGTCAAAAGACGGAAGTGTCCTTTGATGAACCCCTAAATACAGATTGGGACGGTAATGAACTGCTGCTTTCGGATATATTAGGGACAGAAAGTGACAGTGTGATGCGGCCTTTGGAGGATGATGTAGACCGTCAGCTGCTGCGCCGAGCCTTGGCCCAGCTGGGCGAGAGGGAAAAGACCATTATTTTTCTGCGGTTTGGTTTGGATGGCCAGGAGGAAAAAACACAGAAGGAGGTAGCGGATTTGCTGGGGATTTCCCAATCTTACATCTCCCGACTGGAAAAAAAGATCATTTCCCGAATGAAAAAAGAGATCCTAAAATGGGCATAGAGGATATGAAAAAGCCTACATAGCAAACTGCCGGCCGAAGATTTCTTCAGCCGGCAGTTTTATAAAAAATAAAGAATGGACGGCAATCCTCCTGCGTTTTTGTGAAAGGTAAAAAAACCGGCAAAATCAGGACAGATCCTTGCCTGCAGGACCAGGTAATGATAAAATAGGAATCAATGATTTCAAACACCGTTTATCTGGAAAGGAGCCTGTTATGCAGCCAGTGATTTCTGTTCAAACTATGCGTGAAAGCGATGCATATACCATTGCTCATAAAATACCCAGCCTTACGCTGATGTGGCATGCAGCTATGGGTATTTTCAAAGCTGCAGATTGGAGTAGAGGAAAGCGGATCGGCATTGTCATTGGTTCAGGCAACAATGGTGGTGATGGTTCTGCTTTGGCTTGTATTTTAGCGCAGCATGGCATAGCCAGCACGCTGTATCAGCTATCGGGAAAATTATCGCCGGACAATGCTTATTATCTGGATCAAGCCCGGGAATTGGGGGTTCCGGTTTTGGATTTTGCCGGACATAAACAAAAGCTTTCCGCCTGTGATATCATAGTGGACTGTATTTTAGGGACGGGATTTCAGGGAGCCGTACGGGGAGTTCCTCGAGAAGCGATTCAGTCCATAAATCAGTCCGGCGCGTATGTAATCAGTGCGGATATTAACAGCGGCCTCAATGGAGATACCGGAGAGGGAGAGCTTGCAGTGATTTCCGATTTGACAGTATCCATCGGTTTTTTCAAGACAGGAATGTTCCGGGGCCAGGCATCGGCGTATATCCGCAGATTGGTCAATGTGGACATAGGAATCCGGCTGTTGCGGGAAGAATATACGCTGTGTGCGCCGGAGGAAGCCCAGGGGGAGAATCGGATCGCCTGCCCCGCTTATTGCGCATTGGAAAAGCTTGTGATATAAAAATTATAGGCAGAAAGTTTTTTTACGTGAAGCGTCCATTGGGATATCCAAAAAAATCCATGGCGCGTACATAACTTTTTTGACAGTTTTAGGGCTGTTCGGTTTTATGACCGAACAGCCCTTTTTATTTATGCTTCATAAGGAGCAGACAGCTAGATGGGACTTTATTGGCGCAGATCAGGAGAATAGAAATCGGATACCGCTTGGCAAGGCCCGCCTGGACGAAAAGAAAACGCATGCTTTAAAAATCTTGAGGGCTTATTAACACGACACCATTCAGAAAGCAAGGGAATTATGTCGAAAAACAAAAAATAAATCCGCCTGCCGCCTGCATAGACTTGGAATCTCCGGAAAGACTTATTGATACAATCCTTTTTTGGAAGGGAACAGGAGGCGGTAATATGCAGACAAAAGTAGAATTGTGCGGAACCAATACCTCCAAATTAGAGGTTCTGAAAAATGATGAAATGATCGAGCTTCTGAAACGAGTCAAAGAGGGAGACAAAAAAGCCCGGGAGCGGCTGATTCAGGGCAACCTGCGTCTGGTGCTCAGTGTCATCCAGCGGTTTCAAAACCGTGGGGAGAACGCAGATGATTTGTTTCAGGTGGGCTGTATCGGTTTAATTAAATCCATTGATCGGTTCGATGTGACCCAAGGGGTAAAATTTTCTACCTATGCCGTGCCTATGATTATTGGCGAACTGCGGCGCTATTTACGAGATAACAGTACCATTCGAGTATCCCGTTCTATGCGGGATACCGCTTATAAGGCTCTGCAGGTCAAGGAAGCTTTTATCAAAAAGCACCAGAGGGAGCCTACGATCATGGAACTTGCCAAGGAAATGGATTTGCCCAAGGAGGATATTGTGTTTGCTTTGGATGCCATTATGGACCCGGTTTCCCTATTTGAGCCGGTATTCAATGACGGCGGCGATACCATCTGCGTGATGGATCAGGTAGGCGATACCAAAAATACCGATGAGCAGTGGCTGGAAAAAATTGCCCTTAAAGAGGCAATCAGTAAGCTTTCCAGCCGGGAAAAGCATATTTTGACCCTGCGCTTTTTTGAAGACCGGACGCAGATGGAGGTGGCAAAAGAGATCCATATCTCCCAAGCCCAGGTATCTCGCCTGGAAAAGAACGCTTTGGCCCGCATCCGCAAGCAAATGTAAAAAAAGGCCGTTGGTCCCTGCCGGGGCTCCGTAAAACAGGATTTGCGTAAAAACTTGAAAACCTGAGTGTTTTCAAGGGGTTGCGGCGTGACGACCGTCACGCCGTTTCCCTTTTCTGCTTTGCAAGCTCTGGAGTTGGTTGGTACATAAAGTTGGCCTCCTGTGATAAAAATTTAGCCGCGCCTGTTCGGAAATGGATAAGCGCGGCTATGTAAAAAATGACCTTCTGCCTATAGGGAAAATCCGGGGTGAGAGCGCAACCGCCAAAAGAGGCTCTTAGCGCGGAGATGAGCGCATGATACAGGTTCACCCCGTATAGAAGCGCCGCTCTTGCTCCATAGAAGCCGGTCAGAGGAACACCCCGCAGAGTCTGAGCCTCTACGGGGTGCCGCTTGATAAGATTTTAGTCAGCCAGATCGCGATACAGGAAAGTCACGATTTGTGCTCTCGTGCAGTTATTTTCCGGGCTAAACTGATTATTTCCGGTGCCATTGGTTACCTCATTGGCTGCGGCCCACTGGACAGCATCAGCGTAGTACGCATTGCTGGGAACATCCGTAAAGGAATTGCTGCCGCTCACAGCCGGGGAACCGGCATAGCGGTACAGGAAGGTCACAG
>CAZSBD010000015.1:0-14058 GCA_964605215.1 uncultured Oscillospiraceae bacterium
ATGCGCTCTCTGGGTACGGTTCAGGTGCCTACGGAGGCCTTCATGGCGGTGCTCAAGCTGGATGAAGAATAAAACGTCGCTGGGGTTGTATCTCCATATTCCTTTTTGCGTGCAAAAGTGTGCCTACTGTGATTTTTACTCTGTGCAGCAGCTGGAAAAAATGACAGCCTTTGAGCAGGTTCTGAACCGCCAGATCAGGCAGTACGGCGAAAAATGCCGGGATTATACAGTAGATACGGTGTATTTCGGCGGCGGTACGCCCAGCTGCCTGGGGGGCGAGGCGCTAAGCCGCCTGCTGGAGGCCATTCGGCGCAGCTTTGATCTGTCCCCGGCTCCGGAGATCACCGCCGAGGCCAACCCGGAAAGCATGACGGAGACATTTTTGCAAAAAATCCGGCGAGCCGGCTTTAACCGGCTGTCTATGGGCATCCAGTCCTCCAAGGATCAGGAGCTTTTGAATTTGGGTCGGATTCACACCTTTGGGCAGGCCAAAGCCGCCTATGGCCGGGCGAGAGACGCCGGCTTTGATAACATCAGCGTTGACCTGATGTATGGTCTGCCCGGTCAGGACATGGCCAGTTGGCAGAGCAGTCTACAGGACATATTAGCCCTGGAGCCGGAGCATATTTCCTGCTATGGCCTCAAGCTGGAAGCGGGAACCCCCCTTTATCACCAAAATCCCGACCTGCCGGACGAGGATGAACAGGCGGACATGTATTTGGAGGCCTGCCGCCTTTTAAGGCAGGCGGGTTACCGCCATTATGAGATTTCCAACTTTGCCAAAGAAGGGCGGCTTAGCCGCCACAACAGCCGTTATTGGGATCTGTCCCAGTATCTGGGTCTTGGCCCCGGCGCCCATTCTTATTTTGGCGGGCGGCGCTTTGCCTTCGATCGGGATCTGGACAGCTATATCAGCGGCCATCCCCGCAGCAAGGCGGAGGAGGAGATTCCCGGCTTTGACCGGCAGGCGGAATATATGATGCTGATGCTGCGCACGGATACCGGCCTTGACAGCCGGGTTTTCCAGCAAACATTTGGACAAGCCCTGGAACCTTACGCACAGGTTTTAGAGCAATATAAAAAACTGGGTCTGACAGAACAAATTGATGGACGCTGGCGGCTGACGGAAGCTGGATTTCTGGTTTCCAACCCCATCATCCAGGCTGTTTTGCAGGCAAACACTTAGGAGGAAGCACCATGAAAAAAACAGAAAGAGCGGTATTGACCGTAATTGGCGTGGACCGGACCGGCATTATTGCTAAGCTGTCAAACACTCTGTATGAAAACGAAGTGAATATTATCGACATTCAGCAGAATATCCAGCAGGATCTGTTCACCATGATCATGATAGTAGATGTCTGCGGCAGCAAGGTGGATTTTGAAACCCTGACCCAGGCTGTTACAAAAGACGGCGAAGAACTGGGCGTAAAGGTACTGCTGATGCATGAAGATATCTTCAACGCCATGCACAGAATTTAGGAGAGATGCCCCATGATTAATACCTATGATATTCTGGAAACCATTAAGATGATCGAAGAGGAGCATCTGGATATTCGTACCATCACCATGGGCATTTCCCTGCGGGATCTGGCGGCGGATGACGTTCATGTGCTGGCCGGCAAGGTTTACGATAGAATTTGCCGCCGGGCGGAAAAGCTGGTTAAGACTGGCGAGGATATCGAAGCCCAGCTGGGCATCCCGATCATCCACAAGAGAATTTCTGTCACCCCGATGGCTATGATAGGCGCCACATGCAGCGCGGACAGCTATGTTCCGCTGGCTCAAGCTATGGACCGGGCGGCAGCCACGGTTGGCGTCAACTTCATCGGCGGCTTTTCCGCTCTGGTGCAGAAGGGCTTTGCCAAGGGTGATGAGATCCTCATCTGTTCCATTCCGGAAGCGCTGGCATGTACCGAGCGGGTCTGCTCTTCTGTCAATGTAGCCTCCACCAAGGCAGGCATCAATATGGACGCTGTGCGCCTGATGGGTCAAATCGTCCGCCAGACTGCCGAGCTGACCCAGGATCAGGATTCTTTGGGCTGCGCTAAGCTGGTGGTATTCGCCAACGCGGTAGACGATAATCCCTTTATGGCCGGCGCTTTCCACGGCATCGGTGAGCCGGAGTGCGTTATCAATGTGGGCGTTTCCGGTCCCGGCGTTGTGCATAAGGCCATTAAGCGCCTTGGGCCGGACCGTTCTATCAATGAGGTGGCGGAGATCATCAAAAAGACCGCTTTTAAGATCACCCGTATGGGTCAGCTGGTTGGCTCTATCGCTTCGGAAAGACTGGGCGTACCCTTTGGTATTGTGGATCTGTCCCTGGCTCCTACTCCGGCAGTTGGAGACTCTGTTGCCCGCATTCTGGAGGAGATCGGCCTGGAATGCTGCGGCGGCCCCGGCACTACGGCAACTTTGGCTATGCTGAACGATGCCGTGAAGAAGGGCGGCGTTATGGCGTCTTCCAATGTAGGCGGCCTGTCCGGCGCTTTCATTCCCGTATCCGAGGACGAGGGTATGATTGCTGCCGCGAAGTGCGGCTCTTTGAAGCTGGAAAAGCTGGAAGCGATGACAGCCGTTTGCTCCGTTGGCCTGGATATGATTGCCATTCCCGGCGATACCACAGCGGATGTGATTTCTGGTATCATTGCCGATGAGATCGCTATTGGCGTGGTGAACACCAAGACCACAGCGGTTCGTGTGATTCCCGTCATTGGCAAGGGAGTAGGCGAAGAGGTGGAGTTCGGCGGCTTGCTGGGCTCTGCGCCCATTATGCCGGTGAATACCATGTCTCCAGCTAAGTTTATCGCAAGAGGCGGCCGCATCCCGGCGCCTATGCAGAGCCTGAAAAACTAAATATTCAGACTGACCCTTGACCCCTCTGGCATTAAAAGCTTTGACAAATAAAGAGGTGCAAATAAGCCTTAAAAAAGGAGAAAACCGGTTCTTGACAAAAAAATAAACACAGGATAAAATGATAAACGAAATTTAAAATTGCGCAAACGACACATGTAGTACCTTGGGTATGTAAATCTGATTACGGAACGCCAGTTCACCGAATCAGAATACCCTTAGAACTGTATGTGTCGTTTTTTATGCGTAAAAGGAAAAGGAGTTTTTTATGCCAAGAAGTCAATTTCAAAGAATGGTTTTTGCCTTTCTCACCGTGGTTGTGACCGTTCACGCCTATGTGTTTTACAGCCTGTATGTGGTCAATGGTTCAGCCCTGATGCAAAGCAACGGAGTCGGAAGTGTGCTGGAAGCACTCCGGCAGCAGGGCGGTGTATATATGTTTGGCCGCTATCTGCCGATTTGGTCGGTGGTGCTGGTAGAATTTTGCTTTGCCTATGGCCTGGAGCTTGTGATGGGAAGTCCCTGCTCCCTGCATTTGGCTTTCAAAATTTTTGATCCCAAAACCGTCCACCCGGCAGTGCTGGAATCCGCTATCATCTGCGCCACAGTCGGCTTGATGTGTCCAGCCATGAGCTTTATTGCGGCCTGTCTGTATTATCCCTATTATGCAGGATTTCATATGCTTACATTACTGGCTAACTGGCTGCGGCTGGTCTGCTTTAATTTTCCCTTTGCTTATTTCAGTCAGATGTTTTTTATCCAGCCCCTGATCCGTACAGTATTCCGTCTGCTGTTTCACCGAAGCTTGCAAAAATAGAATACAAAAAGTAATCAATTTCACAAATAAAACAAATAGGCGGATATGACCGCCTGTTTTTGGCTTGCTTACCCAACCTGATATGCGGAGCGCACCAAATCGAATATAGCATTGGAAGCGTTGTCATAAGAGGAATCCTCTAAAAATTCATCGAATAGCTTTTCGTAAATTTCTGCTTGTGTGTTTTCCATTTTTTACTCTTTATATTACATTTAATATCACAATTTCAACATGAAATATCCTGCTTTAAACTTGTGATATTAGGATGGTGACACAGATGAAAAAGCAGATGGATATAGAGATTGGAAAGCGGCTGCGGCAAAAGCGGGAAGCCATTCTTTAGGCGGAAAAATAGAAAAAGGCCGATGCGAAAAGAAAAACGCATCGGTCTTTTTTCAATTCTCTTTTTTGTGTTGTTAATCCTTACAGTTTTTCAGTATCCGGCACAAAAGTTCCCATGTCCGCTGAACCGAGGGAATGGACAGCCGTTCCCGGGTGGTATGGATATTAAAAATATCCGGGCCAAAGGAGATGGCATCCAGACCGGGAATTTTCTGGGTGAGCAGTCCGCATTCCAGGCCCGCATGGACAGATTCCAGCTTAGGCGGTTCGCCGTAAAGGGAGCGGAAGGAATCCATTACAATCTTCTGCAGGGCGGAATCCTGCTGATATTCCCAAGCAGGATAATCTCCGGAAATCTCGCAGAAGCCGCCCAGATGACAGCACAGATCCTGGAGCTGGGCGGATATGTGATGCTTGGCGCTTTCCACCGCGCTGCGCACGCAAAAGCTCATACGCATAAAGGTATCGTTTAAGATGAGGATGCCCAGATTGAGGGAGGTTTCCACCATACCTTCCATATTTGCGCTCATATTCAGCACGCCGTTAGGCGCCTGGAACAGGGCAAAAATACAGGTTTCCGTACTTTCTCTGGTGAGAGTCCGGCCGGACATCTGTCCGGCGGAGCTGATGGTGACGGTGATATCCGGGTCCCCGGCGCCGAATTCATGACGGCACATAGCCTGGAAAGCTGCCGCTGTCGCCTGGATCTCTTCCTGCTGACCGATGGGCACCCAGCACAGGGCAAAGGTTTCCCGCGGGATGGCATTGTCCTTGGCGCCGCCGCCTAAGGCTGCCAGCCGCAGGGGAATGGTCTCATTGAGCAAATGGAGGAAACGGCCCATCAGGATGTTGGAATTGGCGTGGCCCTTGTGAATCTCCATGCCGGAATGACCGCCCTGAAGGCCGGAAATGCGGATGCGGATCGCTTCGCCCTGAGCCGGCTCATACTGAACCGGAATATGGCAGGCTGCGGTCAGGCCGCCGGCACAGCCTGCCAGAATAACCCCTTCCTGCTCGGAATCAATGTTGAGAAGCCGCTGGGCCTTGGCGTCGGAAAGATCCAGCGCTTCCGCCCCCAGCATACCGATCTCCTCATCCACCGTAAAGACTGCCTCCAGGGGAGGATGGGGCAGGTCTTGGGAAGCCAGGATGGCCATGGCATAGGCGATGGCAATGCCGTCATCCCCGCCCAGGGTGGTGCCCTCGGCTAAAAGATAGTCTCCTTCGCAGACGAGGCGCAGGCCGTCCCGGGAAAAATCCAGATCGCAGTCCTCCTCTTTTTCGCACACCATGTCCAGATGGCCCTGGAGCATAACCGTGGGGGCGTTTTCATAGCCGGGAGTGCCGGGCTTGCGGATGAGGATGTTGCCATGATCGTCTTGCCGGACGGTCAGCCCTTGCTCCTTAGCAAAGCGGACGCAGTAATCACTGATGGCTTTGGTATTGCCTGAGCCGTGGGGGATGGCGCAAAGGTCTTCAAAATATTTCCAAACCGCAAAGGGTTCCTGATGGACAATTAACATAATATCGCTCCTTTTGCAAACGATGGATTCGGTTTCCTCGCATTTATTATAGATTCCCGGAAAGCGGATGTCAATTCCGGGAATTTTTGTTCAGCGGCTTCATTGACGGCGCTTCGGGAAAATGATACCATATTACCAGGAAAGGAAGTGTGGGAATATGGATATCCGAGGAATTATTTATACCTCCAACACAGGCTATACGGAGGAATATGCAGAGCTTTTATCTCAGGCATCCGGTTTACCGGCTTATCCCCTGGATGGAAAAATCCCCTTTCAAAAGGGGGAACCGGTTTTTTATATGGGCTGGCTGCGGGCCGGTTATATTGTAGGCTTATCCCGGGCGCAGAAGGATTTTGATGTTGAAGGCATCTGCGGCGTGGGCATTTCCCCGGCGGATGCAGAGCAGAGTGACAAGCTGCGCCGGTTATATTCTATGCCGGAGGACGCAGGGGTCTTTTACTTGCAGGGCGGCCTGGATATGAAAAAACTGACGGGGATGAATAAGATCCTTATGCTGCCGGTAACGGCTATGATGCGGCGGCCTTTGCAGATCAAGGGCAAGCGGACACCCCAGGAGGAAAAGATGCTCCGCACCCTGACCTACGGCGGCAGCTTTGTCTGCCCGGAGGCCTTGGCTCCCATTGTGAATTGGCTGGGACAGGTGGATTGACAGACGAATTTTGCCGGTATATAATAGAACGAATTTAAAAAAGCGTTTGACAGGGAAGGAATAGGCCCGCCCTCCTTTTTGAGGAAAAAGGGCTGGATCGAGGCAAACTATGACAAAAAATCAATATCTTCTCCGGCTGGATCAATGTCTGGCCGATTTGCCGGAGGATAAAAGAATAGAGGCGCTGACTGCCTGCGAAAACCGGTTCCGGCAAAACGGGCTGAATCGGGAAGCGGAGACCATCCGTCAGCTGGGCGCGCCGGAAGCCGTAGCAGGCAGCATCCGCCGCCGCTGGCAGGAGGAGCAGGATCTAAGGCCAGAGCCTGCAGAATATCAGACCTTTCCGGATTTTCAGCCGGATATCGACTTTAAAGGCTTTTCACAGCCGTCAGCAGACTTTGTTCCCCACAGCACAGAGGGGAAAACCCCGGAGCCGGAAATGCCCCAGATGCCGGAGTTGGATACCCGCATCCTCCATGAGGATTTTCTATACGGAGAACCGGAAAAGGAGGACAGCCGGTCGGAACCTGTGACAGGGCAACCGGAGCAGACGGCCTTTGTACCGGAAGATGAAGCCCAGGGAGAAAAGACGATCCCGCGTCAGCCCCATGGCTATCGCTATGACCGCAGCCGGGGCGGCTGGCTGGCACCGGAGGAATGGGAGGAAGCGGATTACCCGGAGGAATACGGAGAGGATGAGGACGAAGAGGACGATGGGGAGGAGGCCGAGAAAAAGCCTTTGGATCCCCAGACCAGAGCTAAGCGGAAAAAGCAGCTCAAGCTGGCAGGCGTGGCTGCTGTGGCGCTTCTCATCCTTTTGATTCTGATCCCTATTGTGCGGAACATCGGCAAGGGCGTATCCTTCCTGCTGTCCGGTCTGGTGCTGTGCTTCTGTGCCGGGTTGCTTCTGGCGGTCAAGGGTCTGGGCACCTTTGTAAACGGCATGACGATGCTGGCGGACAGTCCCTTAAACGGCGCCCTTTGCTCCGCTTTGGGTCTTGCCATTTGCGGGGCGGGCTGCATCTTGTTCGGCCTGACCCTGGCGATTCTTATGAAAGGCGTACCTGTTTTGGTCAAGAGCTGCCGAACCCTGATCGGTAAGCTGCGCGGATTGGCGGCGAACCGGAAAGGAGGGCAGGCATCATGAAATTTGTAAAAGGACTGCTTCATTTTGGCTGCGTAATCCTGTTTATGGGTCTGATTTTGACCATCGGCCTGTTGATTTTGGGAGGCGATGTGGACGAAGCCATGGGCAGCGGCGCTGTCACCTTTGACAAAACCACCCGGGGAGCGGAAGGGGTGGAGGTTTCCCTGCCCTTTGGCCAGGTAGTGGTGGAAAGCGGTAAGCAATTTCAGATTCAGTGCCAAAACATCCCCCGGGAGTTTATTTCCACCAAAACCACAGTGGACGGTATTTGGAGCATTGATATCAGCAGCGACGGCTCCTTTTCCCAGCGGATGGAGTATCTGTCCCTGGCTGGGATTCCCAAGGTAACGGTGACCGTGCCTCAGACAGTGGCGGCCAGAGCGGTGACTGTGCGGGTTGACGCAGGCCGGGCGGATATTTCAGGCGTTACGGCAAAGAATATGTATGGCGATGTGGGGCTGGGCTATTTGTCCGCCACAGATGTGGTCTCTATGCATATGGATCTCAAGTGCAATGCAGGCGCTGTGCTGGCGGCGGGTAAAACCTCAGGCAACAACCAGTTTACATGCTATGTGGGGGCGGTGCTGGCATATTTCAGCAGCGACATCTCTCAAAGCGGGGTAGATGCCGCCAACACGCTGGGCCTTTTAAAGGTCAATGACAGCGCCAAGTCCGGTTTCCGCAATGAGATCAAGCTCAACAGCGGCAGCGAGGATAAATATGTGCTGAAAAATCACATCGGCATGGCCCGCCTCAAGCTGATTTCTTTGGCAGATGCGGCGAAGGAAGCAGGGGCGGACGTAAGCGATACGAATTTCCTGCGGGCGCTGTATGAAAAATATAAGGATGATCCGGAATACGCGGATCTGATTCAGAAATATGCGGCATATTTGGAATAGGAGGCTATGCATATGAATGGAAAACAACTGTATAAATCCCAAAGCAACAAGATGATAAGCGGCGTATGCGGTGGTCTGGGAGAATATTTTAACGTAGATCCAACCCTGATTCGGCTGGGCTTTGTGGCGCTGGCTCTGCTCACGGCCATTGTCCCCTGCTTCCTGATCTACATTCTGGCGGCCATTATCATCCCGCAAAAGCCTGTAGAATAAGTAAAAGAAAAGAACAAAGGATCGATGAAAATTTACGATTTAACGCACACCATTTCTCCGGATATGCCGGTTTATCCGGGTGCGGAACAGCCACAGCTGCTGCCGGGCAGCAGCTATGAAAAAGACGGCTTCCGAGAAACTATCCTCCATATATTTTCCCACACCGGCACCCATATGGATGCCCCCAACCATTTATTTGGGGATCAGCCCACTTTGGACGCTTTGCCTATTGGCCAGTTTGTAGGCCGGGGGCTGGCGGTTGACTGCCGGGCCTATGGCAAGGGGGAGACCATTCCCCTTGCCGCCATCACCGCTTACGGCAAGCAGGCGGAGCAGGCGGAGTTTTTGCTCCTGTGTACCGGCTGGGATCGGTATTGGGGAAAGGCAGAATATTTCGGTGATTACCCTTATTTATCCCAGGAGGCGGTGGATTACGTAAAGTGCCGCAGGAAAAAAGGCGTGGGTCTGGATGTGATGAGCATCGACCCCATTCCCGATGAAAACCTGACCATTCACCGGCAGCTGCTGGCAGAAGGGGATTTTGTGGTGATGGAAAATCTGGCTGGTCTGGACCGGCTGCTGGGCAAGGGCTTGTTTACCTGTTGCGCCCTGCCTTTAAAATTTGAAAATGCCGACGGCGCCCCCATTCGGGCTATCGCTATAGTGGATGAACAAGAGCCTCTTATCATTAGGTAGGGGACAACAGCGACGGAGAGCTTCTGTTTGTGGGCCGCTGCGAAACGGCGAAATAAAGCGAAAGACGCCCCAAGCGTCTTTAATATAACTTAACATGCCAAAAGAGCGCCGGTACCGGCGCTCTTTTGGTTATCCATAAAATCCAGCCCCGCAGTGCGTATCCATTTATAAATCGCCTGGCAGGACACACGGATGCTTTATAAAAGCTTGTAAGCTGGTTATTTTGCAATATTTTCACAGAAACGCATCAGGATGATGGCAAATTGAGAACGGTCTGCCGTGCCTGCGGCGTTCAGGGTTTGAGCGTTGGTGCCGGTAATCAGCTGGGTGCCGTTGGCCCAGGAAAGGGCGGTTTTGGCATAGGAGCTGACGTTCTGCCCATCAGTGAAGCTGGTCAGATCTCCGGTCTGGCTCACATCATAACCCTTGTAGCAAGCGTAGCGGTATAGGATAGAGGCCAGCTGCTCCCGGGTGATCTGGTCATCCGGGCCAAACTTGCCCGAGTCATAGCCGGTGACGATCTGTTTTTCTGCTGCCCATTTGACAGCGTCCTCACAGTAGGAGCCTGCGCTGACATCAGAAAAACAGCTGTCGTTAGAAACTGCGGGAGAGCCATCCAGGCGATACAGGAGAGTAACTGCCATTCCCCGGGTGGTGGCAGTTGTGGGAGAAAAGAGGGAATCGTTGGTGCCCAGCATCAAGCCCTTGCCATAAACGTAGCGGACAGCGTCATAATACCAGCTGTCTGTGGAAATATCCGAGAAAGGAAGGTCTGCAGCAAAGCCCGGATTTTGCCCAGCAGCTGTGATATCGCTGGGAAATCGGCCTCCTGCCTGCTGATTGGAGCCGGCGGCCGCTTCAGCCGATACGACTTCAACGTCGTCTACATATAAGGTGTAGGTTTCCCCTTCTGTCAGGTCTTCCGAGGCGAAAATCACGCTGGTGGCCTTGGTCAGGCTGGTGGCGGAATACAGGGTGCTGCCGCTGCTGTCCCGGATTTCCAGCTTGCTGCCCTGAGAAATAGAGACAGCGGAAACATCATCTCCGAAAGCGTCATCCGGCTGGAACTGCCCCGGGGCCTGGGGCTGGCTGCCGTCTGAAGAAGGATCAGATTGGGTTTTATCCGGGCGGGTGAATTTGTCCCCGGCATCGCCGGAAGCGTCCGGCGGTTCCGGTTTTTGGGCTGTGCCGGAATTTGCTGCAGAAGCTGCTGCGTCGGAAGCGCTGGGAGGATTGAAGTTATCCGGCTTTTGGGAGGGATCAAAATCGAAATCGTCAGGCCACGGGCCGCCGCCAAAGCCGCCCATCATCCCTTTGCCTGTGGTGCCGAAGGAAACGGAAACGCCGCTGCTGGGCGCCTGAGCCATACCGGACATGCCCACTGCCAGCAGGGTACCCCCCTGGTAGGTGCAGGAGCCGTCATAGTCCAGAGCCGAATCCGCGTTGCCGGAGGAATAAATCTCAATGGTTCCGCCGTACAGCTGGACATCCCGGTTGGAATCCAGACCGTCTCCGCCAGCGGAAATCGTCCAGCTGCCGCCGTAGCAGGAGATTCGGATATCTGCGGTTTTGTCTTCACGGTTTGCGGCGTTGATGCCGTCATCGGAAGAAATAATATGACCCGTGCCGGCATACAGGGTGATGGTGGTACCCTCCAGGCCTTCATAGCAGCTGTTTACTGTCACATCCGGGCCGGTGGAAGCGTCCTTGACGCCCAGGGTCAAAGCGCCGTCGGCATGGATGGCGTCATCCCCGGTGGAAATCTCATAGGTGCCGCCGGAAAGGGTGGCGTCCCCGTTGGTGTGGATGGCATCATCTGCACAGTTTAAGGTGCAGGTGCCGCCGCTTATGGTGATGGCCTTGTCGGATTTCAAACCCTTGGCGCTGGTATCTTCCGCAAGGTCAGCCTGATAGCCGCCGCTGGTGGTGATATCCAGGGTGCCGCCGGAAATCGTCAGGCCGCCGGTGGCCTGCACACCATCCCCGCCGGAGACGATGGTCATCTTGCCGCCGCTGATGGAGACAGTACCGGCGGATTCCGTGTCGGTTTCGTCCGGCTCTGCCTTAAGACCGTTATTTTCCGCCGTCAGGGAAAG
Organism: uncultured Oscillospiraceae bacterium; assembly: GCA_964605215.1. Classification (GTDB taxonomy): domain Bacteria; phylum Bacillota; class Clostridia; order Oscillospirales; family Butyricicoccaceae; genus CAZSBD01. The sequence continues at coordinate 11,254 of CAZSBD010000015.1, forward strand.
GGTACCGTCTTTTATGGTGACAGAACCATCGCAGGACAGGGCGTCTTGAGCGGCGTCAATATTTAAGGTGCCGCTGCTGACGGTGATAGCAGCGGTGGAAGCGCCTTTGATGCCGTTTTTGCAGGGGGCTTCTATGTTCAAAAGGCCGGTGCCGGTCAGGGTGAGAGAAGCATTGCTTTTCACCTTGATGGCAGCGCCTTCAAAGGTATCGCTGGTATCTTCAGGATCTTCCTTGTCGGCCAGGGTGTTGGCGCCCACCGTCTGAATGGTCACAGAAGAGGACTTGTTACAGGTGATGGGGGCCGTGTCCGAAGCGGACAGGGTCAGGTTTTCCAGGATCAAAGTGACATCGGTTACTTCTTTTTTTACGGTTACGCTGCCCTGGGAGCAGGAACCGGTCAGGGTGTAGGTGCCGGATTGGGTGATTTTCAGTTCCGTGCCGCTGATCTCGTAGCCATCGCCGCTGCCGGAGACAGAGATGGCGGAATCGGAAAAGGTAAAACGGTTATCGCTGGACTCTGCCGAGGCGCTGATGGTCAGGCTACCCATCAAAAGGGCGGGAACCAGCGCCATAGCAAGCAAACGTCCAAATTTTTTTGCTTGTAACATAAAAATCCTCCTTGATGAAATGATTACAGAACGTTTTTTCCTACAGGAATCCTGCCGCAGACAATTTCCAAATTGCCGTTTCGACAGCGCAGGGCATCCAAAAAGGCTTTTTCTTCCTCCGGGTGCTTGAGCTGGATCTGGTAATGCAGGCTGTACAGGCTGCCCATGTTGGTGGTTTTCACCTTGGTCAGATTCGCATGGACGGTGTAGCGCTGAAACAGATCGTCAAAAATATCCGTATAATCCAAATCCTCGGGGATGGTGATTTTCAGATTCCGTTCTTCACAAGGCCGGGCGCAAGGCAGCATACTCCGCAGCAGATTCAGACCGCATACGGCCAGCACCGCAAACACAGCGATGGCCAGATACCCCATGCCGCAGGCCAGACCCACAGTCATGGCCAGAAAAATGGTGGCGATATCCTGGGCAGTGCCGGGAGCGGAACGGAAACGGATCAGGCTGAAAGCGCCTGCCACCGCAACGCCGGCCCCCAGGTTGCCATTGACCAAAAGAATGACGATCTGCACCAGAAAGGGCAGCCAGATCAGGGCGCCGCTCATGCTGTCGCTGCCTTTGGAATGCCTGCGGTAGCTGAGAGAAATCAGCCAGCCCAGAACCAGGGACAGGGCGGATGACAGAAGAAAATCATACATAGAAATGGTTTCCCCGTAAATACTTGCAAACAGGCCGTTAAGCATACTGCATTTCCTCCTTTGAAATTGTTAAAATTTGCGGGGTTTGCCGCAGCATAGCCTGGTAAGCCCTTCCGTATTTGGAGAAGCTTACCGGATAGATTTTCAGTTGAGAAAGGGTTTTGACCAGCCAAAGAGGCATAGCGTTGGCAATTTTGATCTCCAGCAAATACTGATCCGGCGCCAGCAGCGGCTGTCCCCAGGTTCCTTTGGACAGATCCAGGCAGCTGGTACGCCACAGGATATTCCGGTCAAAGGTTAAACGCAGTTGGGAATCCTCCCGGCTTTTAAAAGAGGTTCGCTCATAAGAGAGGAACATAGCCGGCGCCAGACAGCCGTAAAAGGAAAGCATACTATCCAGTTCCCGGAAAATCTGGCTGTCACCGCCGGGGGTTTTACCGGCAAGATAGGAAAGAGCCTTTTGATAGGGCAGGCTTTCCCGCCGCTTATAAACGATACCTGCCACCTTTTTTTTGATTTCCACAAAAGCGGGAGACTGGGCGTCGGGTACCTCATAGCACCGCAGCCGCAGCTTTTCCTTGTATTTCGGCTTTTCCATGGAGCGGCGGATCAGCAGGAAATCCGGGGTATCATAATAAAGATTGGAGATCCGGCTGTCGGCGAAAGCGTCGGGCAGGATAGATTCCCGGAGCGCGGACAGCAGCGCCTCATATTGGGTTGCGTTTAATAAATATTTCATTTCCTTTCGGCAAAATACGCTTTTATATTGTCCCATAATCATCCTCCTGAAATATTTGATAGATAGGAAAGGAGTTCCAACTTGTAATCAGTATAAGAACCAACCTTAAATTTAACTTAAGAAAACCGCAGTAAATTTTTTATATATTCAGCCGTCAGAAAATAAAAAGATCTGAGCTGGAAAGGAAAACCAGCTCAGATCAAATCATTTCAGGAGAGAATTTAGAAAAAGGTGGTATACATACCATGAATAAACAACAGGATCATTAAAACAGGCAGGAAATAGGTCAGATAGAACCGCCAAGCTTTGGGGATCTTCAAACCGCCGCCTTGATTGGCTTCCTGCACAAAGGCGTTCCAGCCCCAGCCCTTTTTGCTGGTACAAAACAGCAGATAAACCAGGCTGCCCAGGGGCAGAAGGATGGTGCTGACCAGAAAATCCTCAAAATCCAGAATGGAAGAACCAGGGCCTAGAATCTGGCAGCCGCTCCAAAGGTTAAAGCCCAGAACACATGGAATGCTAAACAGGCCCACTACGATTACGTTGACAACGGCAGCCTTGCGGCGGGACCAGTCGTACAAATCCATACAGGAACGCATAATGTTTTCAAAAACTGCAATGACTGTACTAAAGGCGGCAAAGGTCATAAACAGGAAGAACATAGCCCCCCACAGACGGCCGCCGGGCATTGAGTTGAAAATATTGGGCAGGGTGATGAAGATAAGACTGGGACCGCTGTCTGGGTTTACCCCGTAGGCAAAGCAGGCGGGGATAATGATAAAGCCCGCCGTCAGAGCCACAAAG
>CAZSBD010000015.1:14068-17130 GCA_964605215.1 uncultured Oscillospiraceae bacterium
GATAATCAGACCTGCCACAATGGCCACAAAGGTGTCCAGGGCGGCGATGGTAATACTTTCTCCCAGCAGGCTTTTATTCCTGTCTATGTAGCTGCCAAAAATGGTCATCGAGCCGATACCTAGGCTCAAAGTAAAGAAGGACTGGTTCATCGCTTCCACAATTACATGGAACAGCCCCACCTTGCGCACCTGTTCCAGGTTGGGAACCAGGTAAAATTTCAGGCCAGCTTGGGAGTCGGGCAGGGAGATGCTGTTGACTGCCAGAATGATCATCACGGCCAGCAGAGCCAGCATCATCACCTTGGTGACCCGCTCCACGCCGTTTTGCAGGCCCAGGCTACAGATGGCAAGGCCCAGAAGGATAACCAAAAAGGTACACAACAGCATATAAGAGGGTTTGCTCAGCAGGCTGGAAAAATAATCTGCCACGCCGTTGGTATCCAAACCGGAAAAGCCGCCCTTGAGGCTGGAATAAAAATAATACAGCATCCAGCCGGCAACGGTGGTGTAATAGAACATGAGAATATAGTTGCCGAGCATAGCGGTTTTGCCATGAAAATGCCACTTTTGACCAGGCTTTTCCAAGGTGCGAAAGGCCAAAGCGGCACTGCGGCGGCTGGCTCGGCCAACGGCAAATTCCATGGACATGATCGGAATGCCCATGATACATAAAAACAGAATGTAAAACAGGACAAAAATACCGCCGCCGTTGTTGCCCACTACATAAGGGAAGCGCCACACATTACCGATGCCGATGGCGCACCCGGCGCTGATGAGGATGAATCCAAGCCGTGATTTAAACTTTTCTCGTTCCATAAATTTCCCTTCTTTCTATTTTTCACACTTTACAGGGACGAGGTAAAAATTTTTCCTAGGAATATGCAATCGGTCTCCCGGGAAAAGCCTTTTGGTACCGCAAAAAGCTGTTTGCTCATCAGAGAATTTCACTGTCCATATTGAAAAACACTCGCTTGGGCTTTTTCTAAGCGCCTGACATTTCCCAAGAGAACGCCCTTGCCAAAAAACTATCGTCTCTCTATACGTTGATAAAGCCGAACTGAGCCAACGTATAAAATACCAGAATGACCACCAGACAAACTGGCGCCACATATTTTACCATAACCTCGTACAAGGTCTTGCGGGCAAAATGCTCGCCGTTACGGGATACCTCATCGGTAATGGTTTTGGTACCCACAACCCAGCCGATGAGGATACAGGTTACCAAGGCCACAATGGGCATCAGTACGCTGTTGCTCATAAAGTCAAAGAAGGTGAGGAAGTCCATTCCCAAAATCTGAATGCCTGCCCAGGGGCCGTTGCCCAAAGAGGTAGGTACGCCCAGAATCACGGCCAGCACCAGAATCATAAGCACAGCCCGACAGCGGCTTACCCGCAGTTTATCAATGAGCATGGAAACAATGGCCTCCATAATGGAAATCGAGCTGGTTACTGCCGCAAAAAATACCAGGATAAAGAACACCAGACCCACGATCTGTCCCCCTGCCATCTGGTCAAATACCTTGGGCAGAGTGATAAACATCAGACCGGGACCGCTGGTTTGGGTGCCTGCCTCGCCGCTGAACACATAAACGGCGGGAATAATCATCAGGCCGGCCAACAGAGCCACAACGGTATCAAAAATCTCGATTTGGTTTACGGATTTTACCAGGCTTACATCCTTGCGGGTATAGGAGCCATAGGTAACCATAATACCCATAGCAATACTCATAGAAAAGAACAGCTGACCGATAGCGGCACAGACTGTCTTAATGGAAAACTTGCTGAAATCTGGCAGCAGATAATATTTCAAACCATCCATAGCGCCGGGAATGGTCAAAACATAAATACCGATGCCGATGCTCATAACCAGCAATAAAGGCATCAAAATCCGGCTGATCTTTTCAATCCCCTTTTCCACACCCAGCAGGACAACGAGACCGGTCAGTCCCAGGAAAATGATAAACCAAACCAGCGGGGACGCCGTAGCCCCGATAAAGCTGCCGAAAAAGCCGTCTGCCGCCGCTGCCTTGCCATCGCCGGTAAAAAAGGTAGCGGTATATTTCATCACCCAGCCGCCAATGACACAATAATATGGCAGGATAATAACCGGTACCAGCCATGCCAGCCAGCCCAAAAAGCCAAACCGTTTGTCCAGCTTGCTGTAAGCCGTAATGGAACTTTGGCTGGTCTTGCGGCCAATGCCGATCTCTGTGGTCAGCAGAGCAAAACCAAAGGTCAAAGCGCCGATGATGTACACCAAAATAAAAATGCCGCCGCCGTACTGGGCTGCCAGATACGGAAAACGCCACAGGTTACCCAAGCCCACCGCGCTGCCCGCCGCGGCCAGGACAAAGCCCAAGCCGCCGCTGAAGCTGCTTCTTTTTTTCTCCATTTTAAAATTACCCCCACATTTTAATCCCATTGGGATCAATAGTTCATACTTTTTAAATTATAGCATGATTTTTTTCATTTGGCATGTTTTTTTTAAAATTTTTAATAATTTTAATGGTTTTAAGTGTTTATTTTTGGTAAAAGTTCTGTATTTCCCTACTTTTTCTCTTATGCGTTAATCCGTATTTGCGCTAACACTTTACTCTTATAAAGATCTTGGAATTTCACTTCCCTTTTTTCCTATTTTGCTTGCCCATGGCAACATTTGAATAGGAAAATGCCTGGTTATCTGAAAAAACGTGGGAGAATCCATTGCAATTTGACCGCATTCCCGATATAATAAGGCTAATATATCCCATATTTTGAGATTTAAAGAAGGAGAAATGATCAAAATGAAAAAGTCTATCGCGCTGTTATTAGCCGCTTTGATGAGCATGGCTATGCTGGCTGGCTGCGGCAGTAACGGCACAAACGCTGGTTCCGCCAGCGATGATGCTTCTGTCTCCATGACCGGCACCGATGGCGTTCTGGTTATGGCAACCAACGCTTACTTCCCGCCCTATGAATATTACGAAGGCAACGAAATCGTGGGCATCGATGTAGAGATCGCACAGGCTATCGCGGACAAACTGGGTCTCAAGCTTCAGTTGGAAGATATGGAATTTGACTCC
>CAZSBD010000016.1:0-16567 GCA_964605215.1 uncultured Oscillospiraceae bacterium
CTGAAAGTTGTATTTATCGAGGATTACAAAGTGTCCAACGCAGAGTGGATCTTTGCGGCAGCAGATGTCAGCGAACAGATTTCTACTGCAAGTAAAGAGGCGTCCGGCACAGGTAACATGAAATTTATGTTAAACGGCGCAGTTACCATCGGTACAATGGACGGCGCAAATGTGGAGATGGCGGAAGAGGTCGGAATGGACAATATCTTTATCTTTGGTATGAGTTCCGATGAGGTTATCGCGCATGAGAAAAACCGTGATTATAACCCGATGAATATTTTCAATCAGGATCAGGAGATCCGCCAGGTGCTGATGCAGCTCATCAACGGTTTTTATTCAGGATACGATACGGAGCTGTTCCGCGATCTGTATAACTCTCTGCTCAATACACAGAGCACACAGTATGCGGACACTTACTTCTGCCTGAAAGATTTCCGCTCCTACGCAGAGGCGCAGACCCGCGTAGAGCAGGCATACCGCGATGAGAAAGGCTGGGCAAGAATGGCAATGCTGAACGTTGCCCATGTCGGCAAGTTCTCATCCGACAGGACGATTCAGGATTATGTAGATGATATCTGGCATCTGGATAAGATCAAGGTTGAACTGCCGGAAGAATAAAATAAATGCCTTTCCGTGTTGGGTTCGGTTTTTCGGGGGCCTTTCCTGACTTTGGATATTTTGGGACGATAAACAGGGCTGTCGCATTAAGAATAGCATATACTGGATATAGTAGTAAGTATTTAACTCTAGAGAGTGTAAAATAAAGTGTGTAAGTTACCCGGTACGGATGCAGCAAATGCACGGACAACTAAATACTCTAAACCGCAGCGGACAAATTGCCGAAAAGCAGGAAATATCAAACCTGCTTTTCGGCATTTTTGTGATTGCTTTCACCTGATTTTAAAAATAGCATAGTGATAATATTCTTCGATATTCGAATTTGTAAAAAAATAAATAGTAAAAAAGTATAGAAAACATATTGACACTCCCCTTAGGGGATACTTCATAATAAAATTACAAACCATACAGTATCGAAGGAAGGAAGAACTACTATGAAAATAATCGCTATTTTTTGTGGAAGGAAAAAAGGCATTTCCGAATGTATCGCAAAAGAGGCGCTCAGAGGCGCGGCAGAGCAGGGAGCCATGGTAGAGGCTGTGAACCTGATGGATCTGGATATCAAGCCCTGTATCAACTGCGGTTCCTGTGTCCGGGTATTATCAGATGATACCTATCATGGAAAATGTCCGTTTGAAAAGGACGATATCGCATGGCTGGATGAGGAGATCCTGGGCAGCGACGGCCTGATCTTTGTGGCTCCCATGTTTGAAAAGGCGGCTCCGGCAACCTATAAGATGATGTGTGACCGGATGGGTCCTTCTCATGATGTGACATTCCAGCGCTTTGCCTATGACAGGCGCGTGGCACGGGGAGAGGACCCCCGTATCGATCCCCGCTGGTTTACCTCCCGCCCGGTTTCCTTTATCGGCCATGGCGGCAGCGAATGGTCTCAGCTAAGCTATCCGTCATTGTCGAGTCCGGCCATCAGCTGGGGAATGACCATTGTAGATCGCCTGCAAATGGACTGGAATTCTGATCTGCTATTCCGGCCGGAGCTTTTGGAGCGAATCCGGGAATCCGGGCGGCATGTGGCGAAAATGGCCGCGGCGGCGCCGGAGGAACGCACCTATATCGGAGAATCGGGGCATTGTCCGGTCTGTCACAATGATGTGATGGTGTTGTCTCAGGACAGCGCGGATGTATGCTGCTCCGTCTGCGGAATACACGGAACCTTATCCGTGGCGGATGGAAGGATCGTTGTGACGTACACCCAGGAGGAGCTTTCCAAGTCACACATCAAGGATTCCGGCAGAAAGATCCACCTGGCCGACCTGCAGGAGAACGCCCGGGTGAAGGAATCTCATACGCCCCAGGAGTGGACGTCCAAAAAACGGGAGCTTTGCGATGACATAAAGACGGTAAAGCCGGAAAAATAAAATAACAGCAGGTTTTACGCATCTGAAAAGCCGGGCAGAAGTCAATCAAACAAAAAAGGAGGTGCAAAGGGGGTGGCATGCGGCTTTTGAAGGTGCTGAACATAAAAATGTATATTCATAACAGGAGGTTAATGAACATGAAAAAGAAAATTTTATCCATTTGTCTTGTGGCAGCAATGACGCTTTCCATGATCGCCTGTGGCACAGAGGGTTCCAATAATAATGGGAATCAGGACAATCAGACAGAGGAAAGCAACGAGGGAGAAGAGAATAACGAAGAAGATGGCGGGGATGACGGTGACGGCCTGATCGCAGGCGAACTGAGCATCGGCAATATCACTGATTACGGCGTACATAAGATCGGGTTCGCAAATGATGATGCGGCCACAGGTTTTGGCGCTGCCCTGACAGAAACCATTGAGAGCTATTGCGAGGAGATCGGCTGGGAGCTGGTTACCGCAGATGCCGGATGTGATACCGCACTGCAGGCCACCCAGGTAGAGAACATGATCACCGCCGGATGCGAAGTAATCTTGATGAAGCCCTATGATGAATCCTCCGCAGGACCCATCTCAACGGCCTGCCAGGAGGCGGGCGTACCGCTGATCTGTCTGACCTCTCCCATCAGTACGCATTATGATGTCTGCGTCGGCGCCGATATGAACGTGACCGGCAAATATATCGGAAACTACATTATTGAGAAGTTTGGCAAGGACATTAAGTTCGCATATATGCGCGGCACCCTGTCCTCCGAAATGTTCACGACCCTGCATGAGGCAATGATCAATACACTGGAAGAAGGCGGCGTGGAAGTGGTTAAGATCGAATGCCCGGAGGGAAGAAAAGACCAGGCAATGACCATGATGGAGAACTGGCTGACAGACGGCGTGGAAATCGACGTTTTGTGGAGCGATAATTCCGATATGGCCCTTGGGGCATGGGAAGCGCTGAACGCAGAGGGCAAGGCGGAGGATGTTGCCATCCTTTGCAACGGCGGTGAAAAGGATGATATGACCGGCATTTTGAACGGTCAGATCTATGCAAGCTGGGACGGCAATACGAGAACTATTGCGGAGACCGCTATGGATGCTTCCGTGATCCTTTTAAGCGGCGGGGATATTTCCGGTATGGTAACCTCTCCCGACCACATGATCACCCTGGATGATGTTGAGGAGCTCATGGCTCAGCGCGGTATGCTTGATGAATAATACCTGATACAAGATGTTGGCAACAGGGCTGCCTCAGCGTTTGAAATCCGGACGCTGGCCGGGGCAGCCCTTGGCATTTTTGGATTGAATGAAAGGAACCGGAACAGATGACTGACGAAAATGTATTGTTGAAAATGGAGCATATTACCAAGCGGTTTCCCGGTGTAGTTGCAGTAAAGGATATGACATTTATTGTACAAAAGGGTGAGATTCATGCACTGGTGGGAGAAAACGGGGCGGGCAAATCCACCCTGATGAAGGTCTTGGTGGGCCTGTACCGCCCGGAGGAGGGCAGCATCATCTTTGACGGAAAACCACTGGATATTTCCTCCATTCATGCAGTTCTCCGGCAGGGGATCTCCATGATCTATCAGGAACTGAATCCGATGAACGATATGACGGTTGCAGAAAATATATACTGCAATAAAGAGCCGTCGCTGAAAAAACTGTCGTTCGCCGTTGACTATAAAACCATGTATCGGAAAACGGATGAGCTGCTAAAGGAGATTGGAATCGGCCAGATTCAGGCCGGACAGATCGTTGGAAAGCTGAGCCTTGCAGAAAAGCAGCTGGTGGAGATCGCAAAGGCGATCGCCAACGAATCCAGACTGATCATTATGGATGAGCCCACCTCATCACTGACAGAGGCGGAGTGCCGGCAGCTCTTTAAGGTCGTCCGCAGCCTGCGGGAAAAAGGGGTTTCCTTTATCTATATTTCCCATAAGCTGGATGAGATCTTCTCCCTTACGGATCATGTTACCGTTATGCGGGACGCTGAATATGCCGGGGATGCAGAAACAAAGGACCTGGATGAAAACAGCCTGATCCGAATGATGATCGGACGGGAATTAACCAACGTTTATCCCAAGGAACAGCTGAAAATCGGTGATACGGTGCTTGAGGTGGAACAGCTGGCCTGCCCGGGCATATTTGAGAACGTATCGTTTACGGCCCGCAGGGGCGAGATTCTGGGCTTTGCCGGACTGATGGGGGCAGGGCGCACCGAGGTGATGGAAACCCTGTTCGGACTTCGGAAAAAGAGCGGCGGAAGCGTAAAGGTGCATGGAAAAAAAGCAGAGATCAGAAAGCCCCGGGAAGCCATCAAAAACGGCCTTGCCTTTTTAACGGAGGATCGCCGGGGGAATGGATTGTTCCTGGAATCCAGCGTTCTGGATAATATTATGCTCCTTGCCTGGGATAGGATATGTAGCAAATGGTATATACGGGTTGGCAAGGGAAAAGAAGTATGCAAAAGCAAGGTAAATGAATACAACATAAAGACTGCTGATCTTGAGCAGCCGATTAATCAGCTCAGCGGCGGAAACCAGCAGAAATGCCTGTTTGCACGCTGGCTGCAGATGGAACCGGAAATTTTGATTTTGGATGAGCCGACGCGGGGAATCGATGTGGGTTCCAAATATGAGATATATAAGAGAATTACGGAATTGGCGGAGACCGGGAAAACGGTGATCATGATTTCTTCGGAGCTTCCGGAGATTCTTGGCATGAGTGACCGGATCGTCGTTATGCACGAAGGAAAGGTTACCGGGGTACTGGATCGTGAAAAAGCGGATCAGGATATCATTATGAAATATGCCACCGGACTTGCCGAAAAAGGAGGATGCAATTAATGGACAAAAGTAAAAACGGCGTAAGAAACGTATTTCGGAAAATAATCACAAATGAAACTCTGGGAGCCCTGTTTCTCTGGATCCTGCTGTGTATTTTGCTGACATGTATGAATCCGACGTTCCTGTCTGCCAGGAAATTACTGAATCTGTTCCGGTCAGGTTCGTTCTATGTAATATTGGCAATGGGCATTTTGATCACCATGGTAGGCGGGGTATTTGATATGTCCGTGGGCTCCATTATGGGATTTGCAGGTATTGTGGCGGCCTTGATGGCCCAGAAAAATATGAATGTGTTCCTTATTATTATCGTGGTGATCGCCATCGGCATTGTCTGTGGCGCACTGAACGGCGCGCTGACGGCGTATCTGGGGATCACGCCGTTTATAGCCACCATGGGCACCCAGCTGATCTGGCGCGGATTTACCGTACTGACTACCGGAGGCTATCCGGTGAACGGCCTGTCGGAAAGCTTCTGCTGGATGGGAACCTCCTCCATATTGGGAATTCCTACGCCCATATACATCATGGTGATCTTGGCCGTTATCACCTGGTACATTATGACCCGGACAAAACTGGGACGTCATATTTATGCCACCGGCGGAAATATCCAGGCGGCTATCACCTGTGGAATCAATACCAGAAGAATTCAGCTGATTACTTATGTATACAGCGGTATAATGGCAGCCGTTGCCGGAATGCTAATGACCGCCCGCTTAAGCTCAGGACAGGTGAGCACCGGGACAGGCGTGGAGATGGACGCCATCGCCGGGGCTGTGATCGGCGGCTCCAGTATGGCCGGAGGCGTTGGCTCCGTGATGGGAACGTTTTTCGGAACCATTGTGATCGCGACCTTAAAGAACGGAATGACCCTGGTGTCTTTAGATCAGTACTGGCAGAAAGTGGCGCAGGGCGTTGTGATTGTGCTGGCCGTGCTGTTGGACATTGCCAGAAGAAAACTAAGAAAATAATGATTTAAGGAGGTGCTGTTGATGAAACAGGTATTCAGACGCGTGGAGCGCCTGTGCATGGTTGTTAAGGATGCGGAGGCAGCCGCAAAGGAATATGCTGATATCTATGGCGTTGGGCCATGGTTCTTAAGGACGGAAAAGGAGATCGTCCTAGACGGCGCAGCCTGCCGGGTAAAAAGTGCCCTTTGCTGTGCCTTTGTCTATGAAGTGGAGCTGATAGAACCCCTGGAGGAGGAAGGAGCTTTCGCGGATCATCTTAAGAAAAACGGAAACGGCTTGATGTATCTTTGCCTGGAGACTATGGAGGAGCCAGAAGAGGCCGTGAAGATTTTTACGGACACCAACCATGGGACAAAGCTCCTGAAGGATGGCGTTGACGGCAGGGAATATGTCCTGGCGGATTATAGGAAGGAGCTGGGCTGCTATCTTGCGGTACATGGAAAAGAGGAAGCCCTTAACAAGAGCGTACCGGAAGGAACGGTGATAACGATCCCGGCGTCAGAAGAAGCGGAGATCAGGATCACGGCCTTCGGACAGCTTGGCTTTGTGGTGGAGGATTTCTATGGTACCATGGATCTTTTGTACCATTCCTTTGGTCTTGGTCCCTTTCGTTGCACGCGGTTCGATTCCTCCAATCTGTCGGACGTAAAGTATGAGGGACAGCCCATTGAATACGGCCTGGATGTTTCCCATGCCATGATGGATCAGGTGGAATTTGAATTGCTGGCGCCTTTGGATGACCGCAGCACGTTTGGACGGTATTTAAAGAGCCATGGCAACGGGCTGCATCATGTGAACCTTCGCTTTGATAATGAATATGATGAGGTGTTTGACTGCTTTATGCGGCATGGAACAGGCGCTGTACAGACTGCCATTGTTGCAAATTTTGAGTTCTGCTCCTTCTGTGACCACACTAGGTCCATCGGCCTGTATCTGGAGATGGGGAAGGTGATTGCAGACCCGGAGGGGCCGCCGCCGGAAATGCCTCTTTATCCGCCGGAAGCAGAATAAAGGAGGAAGAGGATTATGCAGAAAGTACATGGTATGGTGGAAGGCCAGCCGGGCATGTTTGATTCGGAAACCTATATCGAGGAGGACGTAAAATATAACCCCAATTGTCCGTGCAGGACCAGAACCTGTCCCCAGCACGGGTTTTGCCGGGAGTGCGTGCTGCATCATAAGGATGTGAGCACCCATCTGGCCGAGATGGGGCTGCCCCCGGAATCCGTGATGTGTCTGAGACTGAAAGGAAGGTGAGGAGCATGAAGCTGTGTGAACTCCCATTGGGAAGCATACTTCTGGAGGAAGGAAGCAAGGTATTTTTTCTTGTGGCGGACCAGGACCATTACGGGCCGGGTACTACCACACTGATCACAGAATTTGTGATCCGCGCCGGCTGCTTTGATGCGGCAGAGGGGAAAGCCGGGGACGGCACTGCAAAATATGGCAGCAATGCCTATGCCTTAAGCAATGTGTCCGCCTGGCTGAACAGTGATAAATGGGACTGGTATGAGCCGAAAAGCGAAACGGACGAAAGTCCGGGCCAGTTCAGACTTTTATATAACGAGATGCCCTATGATTATGTCATTGGCTTCCTTTATCCCTTTTCGGAAATCTGGAAACAGGCGCTGGTGGAAACAGAGATCGATACGCTGGTTCGGACAGCCAAAGGGGAAGGGCAGCTGTGTAAGCTGAAGACCCGCGTATTTTTGCCCAGCCGCGCGGAGCTTTGCTGGGGAAATGAGATGGGCTATGCAGACGGAACGCCGATAGCGCTGTTTGTTCAGGACAAAAAATATCTCAAGACGCGGCCGTCGGATGAGATGCTTGCAAGCTATGGGCGCAGCTGGAATCCCGGCTGGGAATTTGGCGGGCGCGTGCCCTCTGCCGTGCTGGACGCCCCCCAGATTTATGATCCGAAGTATGGTTGGTGGTATTGGACCCGCACGCCCCATCTGGTCTATGAATATTTGGTGCGGGTGAAGGATTCCTATGGCTCCCTGACCTATACCACGGCATATAACGATATCGTGGGTATCCGGCCCATGATGAACCTAAAGGGAGATACGGAGGTTCTTTTAGACGGGGAATATTATAAGGTAAAAAACAGCTGAGCCATGGGCGGGCTGTTTGCCAGAAGGAGGAATATTATGCAGACAACAATGAATGCTATTGTAAAATACGCCAACAAACCGTATTCCGTGGAATACCGGAAGGTTCCGGCGCCGGTTTGCGGAGAGGATGATGTGCTGATAGAAGTAAAAGCAGCAGGCCTTTGCGGCTCGGAAATCCGTATGATCAAAGGGGATGTGACCTTTGAGCTTCCGGTTCCGGTGACCCTGGGCCATGAATTTGCCGGGGAGATCATCCAGGTAGGAAAGAATGTGACGAATTTCCAGGTGGGAGACCGGGTGGCCTGCGATAATACGGGCTACGTATGCGGCAAATGCTGGGCATGCTCCACCGGGCAGCATTTCTGGTGCCGGGAGCGGGATATGATCGGAGCCGGAATGGACGGCGGCTTTGCCAAATATGTGAAGGTGGGCGGCCCTGTGCTGGAACGGTATGCCAACTGCCTGATGAAGATCCCGGAGGGCGTGACCTGGGAGGAAGCGGCCATTATGGACCCGGCCACCAACGGCTATAAGGCGGTGATCCAGGACGGCAGGCTGATGCCTGGCGAAGATGTGGTAGTGTTTGGCGTGGGAGCCATTGGATTGTGCGCCGTTCAGGCGGCTAAGATGGGCGGCGCTGCCCGGATTATCTCCGTGGATGTGGATTTTACCCCGGAACGGATCGCCACGGCTAAGGCGGCCGGGGCTACGGAGTGCGTTTCCAATAAGGACGTGGATCTGGTGGAATACATCAACCGCACCACGGACGGGGAGGGCGTGCCTCTTGTCATCAACTGCGCAGGACCCAATGTGACCGTTAAGAGCGCTATTGACATCTGCCGACGGACCGGGCGCGTGGTGATCTTCGGCTACGATCCTAATCCGTATGGATACAGCCTGAATGACCTGGTGAATAAGGGAATCTCCTTGATCGGGCACTCCGCTTATAACTATACCTCATGGGCCAATGTATTCAATCTGATCAAGGCAGGAAAGTATGACTTAAAGTCCATCATTTCCTGCAAGATGAAGATGAGCCAGTTTATGGAGGCCATGGAGTTGGTTACCAGCCGGAAGGCCAATAAAGTCGTATTGGAATACGACGAGTAATATTTAGGAGAAAAAGAATGGATTATACAAAATATAACCTTTATACTAGGTATGCCAGGGCGGTCTATGCGGATCAGGTAGAATTAAACCTTCGTTGGAACAGGATTCGGAGCATGTATGCGGACAGGGGACTGAGCCTGCTGATCGTATGCAATGCCAGAAAGCAGGGGGAGGGGGAATGGCTGACCGGCCTGTATTCCCCCTCCCCGGAGTGGCCTTCAGGGGGCGTGATCCTGCCTATGGGCGGAGGCATCATCACCCCCATGAGCGTGCGGCCGTTCCCGGAGACCCATGGGGAGGGCTTTGGCGGCATTGAATGTACGCCGAATCCTATGGTGCGGATGACCCAGGGCTTTGAATTAAACGATATCAAGGATTACCTGCTGGGAGGCAACGGAATCGGGGTCGTCAACCCGGAATATCTGAGCGCGGAGCTAAAGGAGCTGCTGGAGAAGAACATTAAAGGCGTCTACTTTGAGGACATAACCAGAGAATTTCATCAGATCATGATGGTGAAAACGGAAAAAGAACTGGATCTGATCCGGGATACGGTGAGACTTCATGATGCTATGGCCCAGACCGTCCGCTCCTATGTCCGGGCAGAACGTCTGGAATCGGAGATCGTAAAGGATATCCGGCGCCTGGGCATTGATCTTGGAAGCAACGGAGAGGATCCGGGACTTCTTGTAGATGTGCAGCTTACCAGCAGCCCGGACGGCGGAGAAGCCAGCCGTAAGCCCTTTTATTATCCCGGACGCCGGGTGCAGTACGGGGACCGGGTAAATGTAAGCTTTTGCGCAGAAAGCGTCTTTGGTATGTATGGGCAGATCAGCCGCAGCTATATTCTGGGGGAGCCCAGCCAGGAAACCGTCCAAATGTGGCAGGATGCGGTGGAGGCCTCCAGACTCTGCGCCTCCCTGCTGAAGCCAAAGGCAAGGCTGGCTGAAGTGGTGAAAGAACTGAATGAATTTTTAACCTCCAAAGGCTATGAGGAGGATTCTTCCGTCAGCATACACGGGATCGGATATGTGCCGGTGTGCTATCCCTATTGGTTCGAGGGAGATGAGGGCGTTGCCATTGAGGAAAATATGTACCTGTCCATCCATCCGGCGGTCAGGAAAAAGGGCCGTGACCCCATTTCATGCGGGGATACCTATCTTGTGACCGGGGACGGGGCGGTGCGTCTTTCAAAATTATCTCAGGAACTGATGATCGTTTAAAAACATCAGGAAAGGAAATTACATATGGATTTTTATTCTAAAAAAATGGTAAACCGCTATGAGCAGATCCAGGGCTACAGCGAACAGGAATTTGAGCGCAGATGGAATGCGGTCCGGACCATGATGAAGCAGCAGGATGTGGGAGTACTGTTAGTCATTGAGGGCTACTGGGAGGGAGAGACCCAGTGGTTGCTGGGGCTTGAAAATACCCGCCGCTGCGACTATGTGGTGATACCGGAAGAAGGAGAGCTTACGGCGGTGTTCGGACGAAAGCTGGCGCATGCAGGAGAGGATATCGCGCTGGAGCCCTGGAGGATGCCCTGGAACGGCGGATATGATCCGGTGCATCCAAATATCCGCTGTGTGTCAAAGCTGGACGTCAGCCTGCTGAAGGCTGCGGCAGGCGTCAGCAGGCGGGTGGGGATACATAATTACGGTTATATGAGCGCCGAATTAAAGGAAGCCCTGCTGGAAGAGATTCCGGGCGTGGAGCTTGTGGACCTGTCGGGGCAGCTGCATTTTCTCAGCGCCGTCAAATCAGAAGAGGAGCTGGAGTATCTTAGGGAAGGCGACAAGTTGAATGAAAAGCTGCTGTATGCCGCTGTTACCATGCTGCGGCCCGGAAACACGGTGCAGTCAGTGGCGAAGGAAATGATGCACCTTGCGGCGGAGCTGGGCTCCGACACTTTCCAGGTGCATGAGTGCTTATTCTGTGAGGGTATGGATGGGGAGGAACCCCGGTTCCCTGAGGGCTCCGGCAGTTATCCCGGCAATGTGATTCGCACCGGGGAGCGGTATATGGTGATCTCAGAGACCAACGGAATCGGGGGCATGCACACCGCCATCGGGCGCCCCTTTATGGTGGGGCAGGAGCCATGTGAGGAGACTAAGAAGCTGTGGCAGGCCTTTCTTAAGGCGCAGGACAACGCCTGCCGCCTGATGAAGACAGGAGCAAGGTTGCAGGATGTTTATAACGAAAATTACCGTTTTATCAATGCAATGGGATATGTCACCAATGTCCAGCAGTACATTCATGGGATCGGCTATTGCTATGCAGAGCGGCCGTACCTTCATGACAGAAATGACTGCGGCACTTCTTTTATGCCGCTGGTACCCAATATTTCTGTGATCTGCCATCCCATTATCATTCAGGAATATGCCGCCGGAGGAGCGCGTTCCTCCGCATTTGGTGTGGATACGGTGCTGACTGGTGATGACGGCGCCAGGATTACCAATCATTTCCCCAGGGAGATTATGATTTCATAGAAAGAAGGATGAATATGAACAACAAAGAGTTAATTGAACAGGTATATGCGGATAACGCAGGCGTTTTTAAGCTCATTCCGGTGTTTGTGCCCCGCCCCTTTTCCACACCGGGACGGAGGCTGAGGCTCCATCCCGATGACTATTATGCTTTCGGAACCAAGCGTGGAGCCATCAAGGAACGGTGGTTTTCCAGCGTGATCCGCTGCAACAACGGCCCTGATACAAGAGAGGATGAGGGCTTAAGCTATGTTTCCTATGGAACCACGCCGGAAGAACGGTTTACGCTGAAGGAAGCGGTGGAGGTGCTGGGAGCAAAGCTGATCGGTCAGGATATGATGGAGCGGTTCGGGACTTGGCCCATGTATTCCAAATTTTTTGATTATGATGTGCCCCTGTTCCACCATCTGCATTTAAGCTTTGCGGATGCGGCCAGGATCGGTGTTTTGGGCAAGCCGGAATGCTACTATTATCCGCCCCAGTACAATAATTATGCCGGTTCCATGCCCGCTACTTATTTTGGCTTTGATCCGGGCACCACGAAAGAACAGGTGCGGGAACGTCTGGCGGAATATAATACAAAGGACAACCGCATTACGGAGCTTTCCAGGGCGTACCGCATTGAGCTGGGGACCGGATGGTATACGCCCACGGGAGTTGTGCATGCGCCGGGCTCTTATCTTACCTATGAGCCCCAATGGAACAGCGATGTCAACTCCGTATATGAGAATGTGGCTTCCGGGGAAGTGTACGATTATAATTTCCTGGTGGAAAATCTGCCGGAGGACAAGAAGCTGGATCTGGACGCCGTATTGGATCTCATGGACTGGGAAGCGAATACAGATCCTCATTATAAGGAGCATTATTTCCGTCCTCCGCTGGTAGCCAGTGAGGAGGAAAATGTCTATGTGGAAAAATGGATCGTCTACGGCAACGAATACATTGGAGCCAAGGAGCTTACGGTATATCCGGGTCAGAAGGTTACGATAAGGGATTCCGGCGCCTATGGCTGCATCCTGACCCAGGGACACGGGAAGCTGGCTGGCTATGACTGTGAAGCGGCGGGCATGTTGCGCTTTGGACAGCTGAGTGCGGATGAATTTTTCGTGGGAGCGGAAGCGGCTGCCCGGGGAATTACCATTGAAAACAGATCCTGCGAGCCTCTGGTGATGCTGAAACACTTTGGCCCCAACCATCCGGAAAAGCCTTAAGGAGGGAGCGCCATGTTAAAACATATTCCCGATATTTTATCCCCGGAGCTGTTAAAGGCGCTTCAGGAAATGGGGCATGGAGACCGCCTGTGTATTGGAGACGGCAATTTTCCAGGCAGCAGCATTGCAAAAAGCTCCGGTGCGGCGCTGATCGATCTGTCCGGCCATGGGATCTGTGAGATCCTGGAGGCAATCCTGAAGTTCGTTCCGCTGGATGATTTTGTAGAAACTCCGGTGCTGCTCATGCAGAATCCGCCTGAGGAGGCCTGCCCCATCCATGAGAGTTATAAAAATATAATTTCCCGGTATGATGACCGCGGAGAAGGCGTTATAGGGAAAGCGGAGCGGTTTGCTTTTTATGAGCAGGCCGAAAAGTGCTATGCCATCCTGCTCACCGGGGAAAAGGCCACCTGGGCCAACGTGATCCTGCAAAAAGGAGTTGTGGTCCATGAAAAGGACGGAAGAATGGATTGATTCAGGAGGAAAAGCATGTTTGGAAATCATTTGGCTGGTATTTACGAAAAGGCATTTGACCCGTCAGTAAGCTGGGCGGAACGCCTGAAAAGGGCAAAGGGTCTGGGATTCGATTATATGGAGATCAGCATTGACGAGCAGGATGCGCGGATCAGCCGCCTGTTTGCTCCCGCTTCGGAGACCGAAGAGCTGCGCCGTACCTGCTATGATGCGGGGATCGGCTTTCAGTCCATGTGTCTCAGCGCCCACCGCCGTTTTCCCTTCGGTTCCTCCGACCCGGCCGTTCGGGACCGGGCAAGGGAAATTATGGACCGTGCCATTGATTTTGCCCAGGCTCTGGGAATCCGGGTCATCCAGCTTGCAGGATATGATGTATATTATGAGCCGTCCACGCCGGAGAGCATCCGGCTGTTCCGGGAAGGCATGAAATGGGCGGCGGAACGCGCATCCCGTAAGCAGATCATGCTGGCGATGGAGATCATGGACACGCCTTTTATGAATTCTATCACCAAGCATCAGGGCTATGAAGCCCAGATCCATTCACCCTGGTACAGGGTATATCCCGATCTGGGCAACTTAAGCGCATGGGGGGAGAACGACCCTATTGCAGAGCTGGAGGGGGGAATCGCTTCCATTGTGGCGGTTCATGTAAAGGAAACGCTGGCGGTGACGCCGGATTTTCCGGGAAAGTTCAAGGAAGTACCCTTTGGAACAGGCTGTGTGGACTTTCAGAAATGCTTTGGGCGTTTGGAGAAGCTGGGATATCAGGGACCGTACATGATCGAGATGTGGTACGCTCCGGGCACACGGGATGTGGATGAGATCCAGGCGGCGGCCCAGTGGCTGGACGGGCAGTTCTGTCTGGCTGCGGAGAAGGGAGGAAGATGAATATGAAATATTTTATCGGACTGGACAACGGGGGCACCACCACCAAGGCCGCCCTGTTCACCCGGGAGGGCAGAGAGCTGGGAACAGCCAGCGTGTCTACGGCCCTGATTGCCCCGAAGCCTGGATTTGTGGAACGGGATATGGAGGAAATGTGGCAGGCCAATTGTGAGGTGATACGCACCGTGCTGAAGCAGACGGGGGCGGACCCGGAAGAAATTGCCGGAGTGGCGGTATGCGGTCATGGAAAGGGCCTGTACCTGTGGGGCAAGGATAACAGGCCCGCCAGGAACGGGATTATTTCCACCGATAACCGGGCATACACTTACCCGGAAAAGTGGAAGGCGGACGGTACGGAGGAACGCGTATTTCAGATCTCCTGCCAGCATATTATGGCTTGCCAACCGGTGTCGCTGCTGGCTTGGCTTCAGGATCATGAGCCGGAGGTATTTGACCGGATCCAATGGGTATTTGAGTGCAAGGATTACGTCCGTTTCCGCCTGACCGGACAGGCCATGGCGGAGCTTACGGATTATTCCGGCGCCAATCTTTTAGATCTGCATACCAGGGCTTACAGTGATAAACTGCTGGAGTTTTTCGGCCTGTCCCGGATACGCCCAGCGCTTCCGCCTCTGTGCAGGGCCACCGATGTCTGCGGCTATGTGACAGAGGAAGCGGCTGCGCAGTGCGGCTTAAAGAAAGGAACGCCGGTGGCGGGCGGCATGTTTGATATTGATGCCTGCGCGCTGGCTGCAGGCGTGACCGGATCCAGGGAGCTCTGCATGATCGCAGGCACCTGGTCCATCAATGAATATCTGCGGCGGGACCCGGTCATGGACGGAAGGGTATTGATGAACAGCCTGTTTGCCATGCCGGAATACTACCTCATTGAGGAATCCAGCCCTACCTCTGCCGGAAATAATGAATGGTTCATCAACCAGCTGCTGCCGGAGGTGAAGGCCGCGGCAAAGGCGGCGGGACACAGCGTGTATGACGAAGCAAATGCATGGGTGGCCTCTGTTCCGCCCCGGGAGTTTGTTCCGGTGTTTCTGCCCTTTTTGATGGCCTCTAATGTGCACCCCAATGCCAGGGCGGCGTTTATCGGGCTGAATGTCAGTCATACAAGGAAGCATATGATGCGTAGTGTGTATGAGGGGATCGTATTCTGTCATAAATATCATATGGATAAGCTGCTGGCTACCCGGACGGACAGGCCGGAATGCATCCGGCTGGCGGGGGGCGCGGCCTTAAGCCCGGTATGGACGCAGATGTTTGCGGATATTATGGAGCTTCCGGTGGAAACGGTCTGCGTGAACGAAACCGGAGCGCTGGGCTGCGCCATTGCGGCGGCCGTCGCGGTGGGAGAATACGCTTCTATAGAGGAGGCGGTATCCCGCATGTGCGTTATAGCGCCTCCCGTGATGCCGGATCGGTCCGTGGCCCGGATCTATAAAGAAAAATATGAGCTGTATCAAAAAGCCATTGAAAGCCTGGACGGACTTTGGGATCAGATGCAGGCGCTGGTGGAAGAAAGCGCCTGCGGTTAGTCCTGTTCTTCCGCAAATATGCCGTTTGTGGAATACAGCGGAAGCTGTATTTCATAAACGGAATGGCTGTAATTGATGAGAGGCGTCATGACGCTGGAAACAACCATCTGGTAATTCGAGGAATCCTTAAGGCCGAACAGGGACGGCATCTCGCTGCCGGATTCATCATAGGTCTGGCAGCAGCGGTAATCACTGCCTGCAATATACCGTATATGCGGATTCTGTGTATCGGCGTTGTGCGCCTCCATAAAAAGATATTCTGTTATCTTCCCGTTTTCACATGTTTTTACAGAGCCGCTGGGATAGGTGATGTCTACGTGTTCTTTGGCGGCAAGCACATTGATCTGCTCCCAGATGACCGCATAGGTCTGCTGCTCATCCTCCCGCCGGATAGCGAAAACCTGCCGCCGGGGAATCCGGCGGGTGTAGATTTCTCCGAAAGGAGGCGCCCCAGTCTGCATTTCCATCAGGTTCAGTCCATACAGGAGATGGCTGACCTTCCGGTTCAGCTGCCGGACCTTTTCCTGGGACAGGGAAAGGCACAGCTGAAACAGCTCCCCCGCCTGAAAAGTACCGTCAGGAAGAATATAGTGTTTCATATTGCTGAGGGGAACGCCAAGCTCCACGCACAGCTGGATCATGTCCAGCTGCGTCAGCTGCTCATGCCGGTAATAGCGGTATTTATTTTCCGGATTGATATAGGCCGGGATCAGAACCCCTACCTTTTCATAATAGCGCAGGGCCTTGATCCCAACGCCGCTTAAACGCGAAACATCGCCGATCGATAAATAGTCTTCCATTATTTTCCTCCATCCATAGTAAATATCATGATTTCATTATATTTTATACAGAATGGAAAGACAAGGGAAACTCCGAAAAAGGTTACATTTCCATCCAGAATCAGAGGATCAGTATCGGTATGTCTGTCAAAAAGTAACT
>CAZSBD010000017.1:0-16375 GCA_964605215.1 uncultured Oscillospiraceae bacterium
GTTGTGCATCTGGGAAACGTCCAGACGGAAGACGAAGTTAGGCTGGATGCCCTCAAAGCCCTTGCCGGTGGAAGCGGGCTGGCAGCCCAGCTTTTTCAAATTGTCGGAAAATTCCGTATCTTCAATGAGAATGTCCGGATCCAGCTTGAGGACATAGGAATTGTACTTTTTAGCCAGCTGACGGGCGCCGTCCAACAGTTCCTTCAGGGTATTATAATCGTGGGGATCACAGACCGGTCCGCGGCAGCCGTACATCAGGGTGTAGGGCAGCTTGGGCAGGCTGCGGATCAGCACAGCCAGAGAACCGCAGATGTTTCCCGCTTCGTCCCGGCATATAATGGCCTCCCATTTCCAAACATCCTTGACCTTGTGCCACAGCTTGGACTGCATAAAATGTCCATAAGGGCTGGACATATTGTAAGCCTCGTATTCAGCGAGGTTTTTTTCTGTTACAAATTCTATCAAAATGAATGCCTCCCAAATTTTGAGATATTTACTCAGAATAATTATATCAGTGTTGCGCCCTGTCTACAAGGATAAAATCCGGGAATCGGGCAAAAGCTGTAAGAAGCGAAGCCTTAATGTAAACTTTTTTAAAATATAAGGTTGACACAAAAAGCTGCCAAGGCTTATACTAGGAAAAGAAAACGACAAGGAGGAAAAGGTATGACGGAGAAAAGATTCTGGGATGTGCGGACTATGACGCTGATCGCCGTGATGACGGCGGTGACTTGCGTGTTGGGGCCTCTGTCCTTACCCATTGGCATAGTTCCCATTTCCTTTACCAATTTGGCAATCTATCTCACCATTTATATATTAGGAGGCAAGCGAGGCACGGTCAGCTATCTGGTGTATCTGGCCATCGGCTTTGCAGGGGTCCCGGTTTTTTCCGGCTTTACCGGCGGGGCGGGCAAGTTACTGGGGCCTACCGGCGGTTATCTGATCGGCTTTATTTTTCTGGCTCTGATCTTCGGCGGATTTCGGGATCGGTTTCAAGGGAAGCCGGTACCCTGCTTTCTAGGTATGCTTTTGGGTACGGCGATCACTTATGGTTTTGGCACGGCGTGGCTGGCTTTCAGCGCTGGGATGGGCTTTTATCAGGCGCTGGCGGCAGGCGTACTGCCTTTTATCGCCGGGGATATTATCAAGATGATCCTTTCAGCCGTTGTGGGGCCTCAGATGCATAGAAAACTGCTGCAGGCAGGAATTTTAAAATAGAACAAGGAGGCTGTCGAAAACCGCAGTTTTCAGACAGCCTCCTTATTTTCAGCTTTGCAGCTGGGGCCGAGAAAAAACATCCTCCTTGGAGATTTCCGACAGGGTCTGGGCAACCTCCATAGAATAGGGCTGGGCCAGGGCCAGATCGCCCAGGGAAAGCATACCCACCACCTGGCTTTCCTGTACCACCGGCAGACGGCGCAGCTTGTGCTTGGCCATCAGATAGGTAGCCACAGACAGCTCTGTGTCCGGGGTGACACAGGTGATCTGCTGGGTCATAACCTGGCGAACCGGGCATTTTTCCGGCGGGACGCCGCTGGCAAGGCCTCGGGTCACCAGATCCCGGTCGGTGATCACACCACAGAGCCGGCCTGCCTGGCAGACAGGCAGCATACCCACCCGATGATTTTTTAGAAGCTGAGCGGCTTCGCTGATGCTATCCTGGGGAGAGACAGAGATCACCGGTTGATGCATCAGTTGACAAACATACATGGAGCGGCACATCCTTTCTTTCGGCTCAAAGGCACTTTTCGGCACGGTGGCCGAGCATTGCCTGCCTAAACAAAAGGATAACCAAAAGATGGAAAACTAAACCGGATATGAATTTATTTTTATTTATCCTTGGATTTTAGCCGCAGCTGAAGATTGCGGCGCAACGGGGCGGGGCCTTTCCAGGTAAAGGCCCGGTCCGGATATTTACGGAGAAATTCCTTGCGGGTCAGGCCGTTCAGATCCTCTGCCTCCAGGCTGTGAATACAATCCTGTGTGAAAGCCGGGTTGGGAGAAAGGGGTACCTTTTGATTGAGGGGACAGACCTGGGAACAGATATCACAGCCCCAGATCCGAGGGGCGGAGCGCAGCAGACTGGCATCTTCCGGGGAGACGGCGCCACCGGTCTGGGTCAAATCGGAAAGGCAGACGCCGCTGCCCGTCAAAGCGCTGGTAGGACAGGCGGCAAGGCAGGCGCCGCAGCCTGGGCAGGTTTCTCCGCCTTGCCCCTGCGGCAGAGGCAAATCTGTGAGGATGGTGCCGATAAAAACATAGCTGCCGTAGATCCGGTCAAAAATCAGGCCGTTTTTGCCTAAAATCCCGCAGCCGGAAAGATAGGCACCGTAAACCTCAGGCAGAGGGGAAGCGTCTGCCAGGGGAATAAAGGTATAGCCGGGAAAGTCCGGGGTAATCTCTTGGATAAAGCGGGATAAAATCCGCTGTACCACCATGTGGTAATCCTGTCCCCGGGCATAGAGGGAAAGGTTGCCCTCCGCTTGGCCGTTATAATAGGGGAAAAGGGCGAAGACTACGCTGGTGCAGCCGGGGCAAAGGTCAAAAGTCCGCTGAATGCGGCTTTCCTCCATGCGGCAGGCCAGCTGGGAAAATGTGCAGGAGGAGACGGCGCTGATTTCCGGATATGCCGCAAGATGCTCAATCAGATCCATAAAAATTCCTCCTTTCTGATGTGTAGTATAGCAGAAATGCAGCAAGGAAAGAAGGAAAAATCGTTTTTTTTTCGTAAGATAGGATAAAAAGCAAACAAAATATACAAAATAGATAGATCAAATACGGGGTTTATTCAGTAAAACATAAAAAATAAGGAATCTATTGACAGTTTAAGGGGGATTGGGCGTATAATAATAGTGTACCGCAATTTTAGAAAATAAAATTGCACTTATATTTTTTTATTATTGAAAGGTAGGTATTCTCAATGGCTGATAACAGAATCTTTAATTTTTCCGCAGGACCGTCCATGCTGCCCCTTCCCGTACTGGAAAGAGCCGCATCAGAAATGGTAAACTATCATGGTTCAGGCATGTCAGTTATGGAGATGAGTCATAGATCCAAGGTATATGATGAGCTGATCAACAATGTTGAAGCCAGCGTGCGCCGTGTTATGAACATCCCGGACAACTACGCAGTCCTGTTTGAAATGGGCGGCGGTACCCAGCAGTTTTCCAACATTCCGATTAACCTGATGAAGACCGGCAAGGCGGATTATGTGGTAACCGGTCACTTTGCCAAGAAGGCAGCGGAAGAGGCTGCGAAGTTCGGTGAGGTTTCCATCGCCGCAACTTCCGAGGAGGCAGGCTTCTCCTATATCCCCAAGCAGGATCAGCTGAAGCTGAACGCGGACGCAGATTATCTGTACCTGTGTGCCAACAATACCATTTATGGCACCGAGTGGAAGTATGTGCCTGAGACCGGCGCAGTTCCAATCGCAGCGGACATGTCCTCCAATATTATGTCTAAGCCCGTTGACGTTTCCAAATTTGGCTTGATCTTTGCCGGTGCGCAGAAGAACATCGGTCCCGCAGGCGTTACGCTGGTTATCGTGAGAGAGGATCTGCTGGGTAATGCCAGACAGGATATGCCGGTTTTGACGGATTACAAGAAGATTGCAGACAAGAAGTCCATGTACAATACGCCGCCCTGCTATAACATCTATATCCTGGGCCTGGTAGTTGACTGGATCGAAAACACCATGGGCGGCCTGGAAGCTTTGCAGAAGCACAACCAGAAGAAGGCGGCTCTCCTGTATGATTATCTGGATCAGTCTAAGCTGTTCCTGCCCGTTGCTGAAAAGGCAGACCGGAGCATGATGAACGTAACCTTCCGCACCGGCAACAAGGATCTGGATGCTAAGTTTGCAGCAGAAGGCGCTGAAAATGGTATGTCCAACCTGAAGGGTCACAGATCTGTAGGCGGTATGCGTGCATCCATCTACAACGCTATGCCTATCGAAGGCGTAGAAAAGCTGGTTGCCTTTATGGAAAAGTTCGAAAAGGAAAACGGCTAAAGACAACGGCTGAAAAGCGACAGCTTTTTGGAATATTATGAGAAAAGAGGAATAGATTCCAATGATTCAAGTTAAGACCTATAATAAAATTTCCCCTGTGGGCCTGAATGTTCTGGATAAGACCAAGTATGCGGTTGCAGACAATTATGAGGATTATGAGGCCATTCTGGTTCGTTCCGCCAACCTGAAAGAGGAAACCTTCTCCAAGGACTTAAAGTGCATCGCCAGAGCAGGCGCCGGCGTAAATAACATCCCTCTGGACAAGTGCGCAGAGCAGGGCATCGTGGTATTAAACACCCCTGGCGCCAATGCCAACGCGGTTAAGGAGCTGGTCATCTGCGGTCTGCTGCTGACCTCCCGTAAGATCGTACAGGGCATTGCATGGGCCAAGACCCTGACCGGCGACGATATTGGCAAGCAGGCAGAAAAGGGCAAATCCAACTATGCAGGTCCGGAAATCGGCGGCAAAAAGCTGGGCGTTGTAGGCCTGGGCGCCATCGGCCGCAAGGTGGCAAATGCAGCTGCTGCCCTGGGGATGGATATTATCGGCTATGATCCCTTTATGAATGCTCAGCTGTCTCAGGAACTGCCGGATAATGCTCTCATCGTAGAGGATCTGGACAAGCTGTTTGCACAGTGCGACTATATCACCCTCCATGTACCCCAAAACAAGGATACCGAGAAGATGATTAACGCGAAATCCATTGCCGGGATGAAGGACGGCGTGCGCATTGTGAACTTTGCAAGAGGCGGCCTGGTAGACGAAAACGAACTGGCACAGGCTTTGGCTGACGGCAAGGTAGCCGCTTACGCAACGGATTTCGCTTCCGAAACTCTGATGGCACAGGAAAATGCAATTTGCCTGCCTCACCTGGGTGCTTCCACACCGGAGAGCGAGGAAAACTGCGCCAAGATGGCAGCGGAGGAAATTGTTGGCTATCTGGAAGACGGCAATATTGTAAATTCTGTAAATTTCCCCGGCTTGTTTGTAACCCGCAGCGGTGCAAACCGCATCTGCGTGCTGGCGAAAGATGTTCCGGATCTGGGCGCTGCGATTGAGGATGCGCTGACCAAGGCCGGCATCAAAGCGAATGTGACCGAACGCACCAAGGGTGACTACGCTTACGCTGTAGCAGACACCGCAGAGGCTGTGACGGAGGAACAGGCGGCAGTCCTCAAGGAACTGGATGGTGTGATCGCTATCCGGGTTCTGTAAAAAACAGCAAATCAGTTTATAAATCAAGAAAAACCACTTCATTTTTATGAGGTGGTTTTTTTATGGCACACGAAAATTGCGAAATATTGACAGAAGATCAAGGTTTTATTATAATAAATTCCAAATAAACACCATTTTAGGGGGAAGAATGGTTATGAGAGCAGCAAAGAAACTCCTTTGCGCCTTACTTGCGGCTTGTATGCTGGTTTCGCCGGCAGCCGCCGTTGGAGAAGATGGAGAAATCAGCGCAGGTCAAGAGACGTTAACGGACAGCGGTCAGACAGGACAGGAAGCTTTCCAGCAGGTGCTCGAAACACAGACCCAGGCCGGGGAAGAAAACACATCTCCGGCTGCGGAAGAGGCTGGAGAGATGAAAGATTCTATACCGGAAGAAGAACCAGAGAAAACACCGGAATTACCGGAAGAGGAACTGCCCGAGGAGCCCAAAACCCAGACGCAGGAAAATGCAGAGTATCTTTATCAGCTGGGTATACTGCGGGGCACCGGCACAGATGAAGCAGGCCAGCCGGTTTTTGGACTGGATCAGCCCCTTACCC
Source organism: uncultured Oscillospiraceae bacterium (assembly GCA_964605215.1). Taxonomy (GTDB): domain Bacteria; phylum Bacillota; class Clostridia; order Oscillospirales; family Butyricicoccaceae; genus CAZSBD01. Next base: position 5,783 of record CAZSBD010000017.1, read on the forward strand.
GCATTGAGGTCATGGTTATGCTCATTCGTTTGATGGGGAAGGAAAAGGCGGTTTCTTCCCATCAATCGGATTATACCCAGTTTCAGGATGCAGGCACCTGGGAAAAGCCTTATATTTGCTATGCCTATGCCCAAGGGCTGACCCAGGGCGTTTCGCAGTCCAGCTTCGGGGCGAAGCAGCAGGCAGATGCCCGCCAGTGCCTGACCTTTTTGCTGCGGGCTTTGGGTTATTATGATACCATGGGGGATTTTTCCTACCAGCAGGTGTTGAGCTTTGCTGCCGGTCTGGGCATTCTGACGCAGGAGCAGGAAAATCGCTGGCAAAACGGCAGTTTTACCCGGGGAGATCTGGTAGATCTCTGTGTGGTTATTCTCAAGATGCCGATGAAAAATGGAAGTGATACCCTGGAAGATGGGATTTTAAATGCAGATGGTAGCCTTACCACCACTTATCTGCCTGCTTTAACCTATTCCGTGGCAGGCAGCACCCAGGTTTCTTACGGATCTCCGGTGAAGATGGTGGTAACCATCAGCGGCCTGGAACAGCCGATGCCGGTAAATTATACCTGGGCTGCAGACGGTGAAACTGTCAGATCCGGCAGTATTCAGCTGTACAATGGCGCTCAATTTGTTTATGAGAGGGCATGTCAATTTTTGGCTTATGATCCCAGCCGCATTCAGACCATAACCCTGACTCTGGAAGCCGATGGCATCACCAAGACCCTGCGGCGACAGTGCCTGTGCAAAAATCAAAGCGTCAACGCTTATATCCAAGGGCTGATTTTGCCTACCAATGTGACCATTGCTGGGGGAAAACGGATTGTTTACGGCAAAAGCGGCGCGGGACGGGATTTGGTGGCCTATGAATTCGGCACCGGGTCTAAGGTGTTGTTTTTGAATTTTGCCATCCATGGCTTTGAGGATCATTGGGCTCATGACGGTTATGAGCTGGTACTGGTAGCAGAACGGATGATGCAAAGTCTTTCCCAGAATGTTGGGGAGCTGAACCGGAAAAACTGGAGGGTGATAGTAGTGCCATGTGCCAATCCGGACGGTGTGGTGGATGGCTGGACTAACAACGGCCCGGGCCGCTGCACCACCCATCGGTATGAGAAAGGAAAACTGGTTTCCGGCGGCATTGATCTCAACCGCTCCTTTTCCCGAAGCTTTACCATCAATACCAATAGCCGGAATTATACCACGGCGGTGAGTATGGCTGCCCCGGAGGCGCAGGCTTTGGGCGCTTTGATCCGACAGAAAAAGTCGGCATCCATCAGTATCTTTTTGGATGTTCATGGCTGGACCCGGCAAACCATTACCTCTACAGGCAGAGACGGAACATTAAATCAGGTGCTTGGGGCTGCCTTTCCTGGAAACCGGTGGTCTTCCATCATTGGCGCTCACGGTTATGTTGCCAATTACGCTTATGGAGTGGGATATCAAAGCGGTTTATTTGAGTTTCCTTCCACGATAACCTCTCACAATGTAATGGTCAATCGAGGATATGATACCCAATTTGTGCAGGCTATGTGGAATTTGATGAAAAAATATTAAAAAATTTTTCGGAAAAGTATTCCAGACATAGAGCTTTTAGATCTGCAAATCCTAAGAGATGAAAAAACCATAAGGAGGAACAGATATGTTTCAGCATGAAAAGCTTTTGCTGCGTCCGGTGGAAGTAGAACAGCCCAATCCCCAATATGCGGCCCTTTTACAGGAACAGATGGGCGGCGGCAATGGCGAACTGAAGGCGGCCATGCAGTATATGGCTCAAAGCTTCCGGATCAAAGATGCGGAGATCAAGGATTTGTTTTTGGATATCGCAGCGGAGGAGCTGAGCCATCTGGAAATGGTGGCCACCACAATCAGCCTTTTAAACGGCCATGAGGTGGATTACCAAAAGACTCAGGCAGGAGAGATTCAGACCCATGTACAAATCGGCCTGGCGCCGGGTCTGGTTAATGCCTCCGGCTATTCCTGGACGGGAGATTATGTAACGGTGACCGGCGACCTGTGCGCGGACCTTTTGTCCAACATTGCATCTGAGCAGCGGGCCAAGGTGGTTTATGAATATCTGTACCGGCAGATTGAGGACAAAAAGGTGCGGGAAACCATTGATTTCCTGTTAAACCGGGAGGAGGCTCATAATGCCATGTTCCGGGAAGCCTTTAACAAGGTGCAGGATACCGGCTCCAACCAGGATTTCGGCGTAACTCCGGATTCCCGACTGTATTTTGATTTGTCCAGCCCGTCGCCAAGCGGAGCATTTGGCGCTACTAAGGCAGAACCGCCCAGCTTTGCAAATCCCAACTCTTAGTCCGCAAGCTGCGGTTTGAGCAGAGAAGAATTTAGACATTTTAGGGGTTTAAACAGCATGCGGCGTAAGAGACATCGGCAAGAAAAAAGGTGCAGCGGATTTAAGCTGCACCTTTTTGATTAAGTAAACTTCAATTATTTGGTTTTGCTTTCTTCTTCAGGAAGCTGGGACGCACAGTGGGCGCATTTGGTTGCGGCAATGGGGATTTCACTGCAGCAGAAAGGGCAGATCTTGGTGGTGGGAGCCGCAGGCTCCTCCGGTTTTTTGCTCAGATGAATCATTTTATTAATGGCTTTGAGCATGCAGAACAGGATCAGTGCCATAATGATAAAATTGATGACAGACGTGATAAAGGCGCCGTATTTCAGTTCTACACTGCCGATGTTCAGCACAAAGCTGCTAAAATCCATACCGCCAGCCAAGCCCAAAATGGGATTGATCAGATTATCCGTCAGAGAAGTTACGATAGCGGAAAAAGCGCCGCCGATCATAACACCAATGGCCATATCCATTACGTTGCCGCGGAGAGCAAAGGCTTTGAATTCTTCTATAAATTTTTTCATATCGGTACCCCCTCTCTTTTTGTTTTCAGTTTACACGATGTCTTTTTTTTCGTCAAGGAAAATTTGTATTTTCTCTCGTTTTTGCGGGAAAATTGTCGGATTTCAGAAAAGAAAGTTTAAGGTCCCATCAAATACGGAAAAATTTACAAAAAATTCTTTGAATTTATTTCGTTTTATTGTATAATTTAGATAAGAATCTTGAAAAATGAGGTGGATCCTATGGATTATAAAAAAGAATATGAAAAATGGTTGGCATCTCCCTGCCTGAGCGAAGAGGAACGGGCAGAGCTTCAGAGTGTTGCTGGAGACGAAACGGAGATCGAAAGCCGGTTTTATGCACCCCTCAGCTTTGGTACGGCTGGCCTGCGGGGCGTTCTGGGCATGGGTATCAACCGGATGAATCGTTTTACCGTGGGACAGGCCACCCAGGGCTTGGCAAACCTGATCCTGCAAAATGGGGAAGCAGCTGTTCGCAAGGGCGTTGCAATCGCCTTTGACTGCCGGATCATGAGTCCGGAATTTGCGCAGTACGCAGCAACGATTTTAGCAGGCAACGGCATTCCTGTTTACTTATTTGATTCCCTCCGTCCCACGCCGGAGCTGTCCTTTGCGATTCGCCATTATGGCTGTATTGCGGGCATCAATATCACCGCCAGCCATAATCCCAAGGAATACAACGGCTACAAGGTTTATTGGGAGGACGGCGCTCAGCTGCCCCCCAAGGAAGCGGATGTGGTTGCCAAGGAGATGGAAGTCATTGACATTTTCACTGGTGTGACCGCCGGGGATTATGAGGAGCTGGTAAAGAGCGGTACGATTCGTATTATCAGCCAGGAAACCGATGAAGCTTATCTCCAGGAAGTGCTGAAGATGGCGGTGAATCCGGACTGTGTCAAGGCGGTTGCAGACACCTTCAAGCTGGTGTATACGCCCTTCCATGGCGCGGGCTACAAGTTGGTTCCCGAGGCGCTGCGCCGCTTGGGCTATCAGCACATCCTTTGCGTGCCGGAGCAGATGGTGATTGACGGGTCTTTTCCCACCGTGGCCAGCCCCAATCCGGAAAATAAGGAAGGCTTTGTCTATGCTATTGAGCTGGCAAAACAGAATAATGTAGACCTGATTATCGGTACCGACCCGGACTCTGATCGGGTGGGCATTGTCTTAAAGGACCGCACCGGAGATTATGTGACTCTGTCCGGCAACCAGGTAGGCGTGCTGCTCATTGATTACCTGATTACCGCCAAAAAGCTGACTGGCACGATGCCGGAACAGCCTGCGGTTCTCAAGACCATCGTAACCACAGAAATGGCTCGGGCGGTCTGCCAGGCCAATGGTGTGGCTTGCTTTGATACCTTTACCGGCTTTAAGTTTATGGCGGAAAAGATCAAGCAGTTTGAGACGGAAAACAGCTATCGCTACATCTTCGCTTATGAGGAATCCTACGGCTATCTGTGCGGCGATTATGCCCGGGATAAGGATGCGGTTACAGCTTCTATGCTGATTGCGGAAATGGCGGCTTATTATAAGACCAAGAATATGACCCTGTATGATGCAATGCAGAATATGTATGAAAAGTATGGCTGGTACGGGGAAAAGACAGTCAATGTGGTAATGCCCGGCGTTTCCGGCCTGCAGAACATGGCAAAGCTGATGGAAAACCTGAATCAGATCCCCCTGACGGAGATCGGCGGGGAAAAGGTTAGCCATATCCGGTATTACAAGACCGGCGAGATCCTGGATCTTGCCACTGGGGAAAAGAGCACAATGGAGCTTTCCGGTTCTAATGTTCTGTATTACGAACTGGCGGACGGCACCAGCTTTATTATCCGGCCTTCCGGCACAGAGCCTAAGGTTAAGGTTTATATCCTGGCCCAGGGCGCGGATGCTCAGGACATTCAGGCTAAGATTGAGCGCTATGAAAAGGCAGCCCATGAAATCGTAAAGTAGAATAAAAGTATACATGTTGCACAAAAAAAGGGTTTTCTTTTTGCAGAAAACCCTTTTTATTTGTTACTAAATTGTTACAGTTATGTTAAAAGTCCCAGGCCGATCTGGAAAATAAAAAAAGAACATGATATGATAGCCCTAGGAATTTATACGTTTTTTGGAGGAACTTAAAAGGAGCAAAAAACAGCTATGAAACGTAAATTATGGAAAATTATTCCGATGTTGGGGTTACTTTGCGCTCTTTTAGGCGTTACTGCCTTTGCCGCGGAAACGGCAACCCCTACAGCGTCAACTGTATTGGTCAACGGAACCTCGATCCAGTTCGAAGCCTATACCATCAAGGGCAATAACTATTTTAAGCTGCGGGATTTGGCGCAGGCCTTAAATGGCACTGCTAAGCAGTTTGATGTTACATGGAGTCAGACCAATAAGGCGATCACCATTCAGCCGGGCACGGCATACCAGGCAGTGGGTGGAGAATTAACCGCTTCCGGCAGCACAGGCGCGCGGACAGCGTCTCTCAATACTTCCGCCATCTATGTAGATAAGGCCAAGGCCAGCTTGACCGCTTACACCATTGGCCAGAATAACTATTTCAAGTTGCGGGATATAGCGGAGGAGCTGAATTTTGGAGTGGATTATAATCAAAGCCAAAATACCATTTCCATCGATACCACTAAGAATTATGTAGCGGCCAGCACAACAGCTACGCCCAATACCACGTACCAGGGAAAGGGAATCGGGACAGCATTAGCCAAGGAGAATATGAGCTTGCGGGATGCCGCTTCGACTTCCGGCAATTCTTATGGTACCGTCCCCAAAGGCACCTCGTTGGAGGTGTTGGAGCAACTTTCCAATGGCTGGATAAAAGTGGTTTGGACCCAGGCAACCGTAGGTTATGCGTATACATCCAATGTAAATAACAAATACTATACAGTGACCCTCAATAATACTTCTGAAAACCCTTCGCCGGAGGAACCGAATAGTGGTGTTACCCGCATCCTGCTGGATGCCGGGCATGGCGGCTCGGATTCCGGCGCAGTTCTGCGGGATGAGAAAGGAAATGTGATCTATAAGGAAAGTGTCCTAGCTTTGGACATCACCAAGAAGCTGGGTGTACTTTTGGAGAAAAACGGCATTGAGATTTCCTATACCAGAACCACAGATACCTATCCGACCTTGTCCCAGCGGGCAGACCAGGCCAACGCGGAGGGAGTAGATTATTTTGTCTGCATTCATTTGAATTCGGCTTCTGCCGCTTCCGCCCAGGGAATCGAAACCTTGATTTATGGTACGGGCGGCGAGGCGGAAAAGCTGGCCAAGTCAGTGCAGGCTCAGCTGATCGCGGATACCGGCGCTACCAACCGGGGCATTAAGGAACGGCCCGGCCTGTATGTCTTGAAGAATACAGATATGCCTGCTATCCTCATCGAGACCGGCTTTATTTCCAATTCCACCGAAGCGAACAAGCTGGCCAGCGACACCTATCAGCAGACCGTGGCAGAAGCTATTGCCAAGGGTATTTGCAAGTATTTGGGTAAAACCTATGTTTCTTAGGTAGGATTTATGAAAAATAGAGGGGAAATCCCGGCAAAATCTATTTACAAAAATGTCCACTTGTGCTAAAATACCATTAGCGTTTGCTTAGTCTGGGAGACCGAATTCGTTTGACCGGTTCATCACCATACCCTGACTCAGCTTTCCGCAATTTTTAATATTTTATGAGGTGAATATTCATGATCCGTAAGGAAAACAAGACCGCAGTCATTGAAAACAACAGACTGCATGCAACCGATACCGGTTCTCCGGAAGTACAGATCGCGATCCTGACCGCTCGGATTCAGGAACTGACAGAGCATCTGAAGATCCACAAGCAGGATAACCATTCCCGCCGTGGTCTGCTGAAGATGGTTGGTCGCCGCCGCAGCCTTCTGAACTATCTGCAGAAGAAAGACATTGAGCGTTACAGAGCGATCATCAAGAAACTCGGTATTCGTAAGTAAATTCGTTTTGCAGAGGGAGCATGAATATGCTCCCTCTCGTTATAAACAAAAGCAAAAAGTAAGCATCCGCGCCTTAAGCAGTTGAAGGACAAGCCGACAACCTTCGGATTGCGCTTCAAGTGCTTAGGCCTGCGGAAATAAGCAATGTGCATAAGCACAGGGAAGGATTTATTATGGCAGTAATTAAGCCCATGCATTTTAATTCGTACAAGGTGTTTGAGACTACCTATGCTGGCCGCCCGCTGGTGATTGAAACCGGTAAAATGGCGCAGCTGGCCAATGGCTCTTGTCTGGTTCGCTATGGCGAAACCGCAGTTCTGGTCACAGCCACCGCTTCTGCAAAGCCCAGAGACGGCATTGACTTTTTTCCGCTGTCTGTAGATTTTGAGGAAAAGCTTTACGCTGTTGGCCGCATCCCTGGCAGCTTCCTGCGCCGGGAGTCCCGTCCCTCTGAAAAGGCGATTCTGGCTTCCCGTCAGATTGACCGGCCTATGCGTCCCCTGTTCCCCAAGGATCTGAGAAATGACGTTTCCATCGTCTGCACGGTTCTGGGCAACGATGGAGATAACGAGCCGGAGGTAGCAGCCCTCATTGGCGCTTCTATCGCCGTATCCATTTCGGATATCCCCTTTGACTATGTAGTCGGCGGCTGCAGCGTAGGCATTGTAGATGGTCAGCCCGTTATCAACCCGACCAGAGAGCAGCGGGATCGGTCTGAAATGCATGTTACTGTCTGCGCGACAAAAGAGAAGATCGTTATGATCGAGGCTGGCGCTAAGGAAGTGCCTGAAGAGCAGATGTTTAACGCGCTGATGACCGCGCACGAGGAGATTAAGAAGCTGTGCGCTTTCATTTCTGATATCAAGTCCCAGATCGGCAAGCCCAAATTTGAATATGCGCATCATGAACTGGATCACGAGCTGTTTGATAAAATTGAGGCAGAGTGCGGTGAAAAGCTGGAATACTGCCTGGATACCGATGACAAAACCGTCCGTGACGCCCGCATTAAGGTGGTTCGCGACGCATTTGAAGCAGAGCTGGGTGAAGAGTATGTAGCGGCGCACGGCGTGGATATTTCCGAGTGCTTTGATAAGGTGCAGAAGAAGATCGTTCGCCGCTGGCTGACAGAAGGCAAGCGTGTAGACGGTCGTGGTATGGAAGAGGTTCGTCCTCTGGCTTCTGAGGTAGGTGTGCTGCCCAGAGCCCATGGTTCCGGCATGTTCACCAGAGGCCAGACTCAGGTGTTGTCTGTGGCGACTCTGGGTACCCTCAGCGATGCCCAGGCACTGGACACGATTTTCGATGAAACCGAAAAGAGATATATGCATCATTACAATTTCCCCTCTTACTCTGTAGGTGAGACCAGACCTTCCAGAGGCCCCGGACGCCGGGAGATCGGCCATGGCGCTCTGGCAGAGCGTGCCCTGTTGCCTGTTCTGCCCAGTGTAGAGGAGTTCCCCTATGCTATCCGTGTGGTATCTGAGGTAATTTCCTCCAACGGCTCTACCTCTCAGGGTTCTGTCTGCGGCTCTACTCTGGCGCTGATGGATGCTGGTGTGCCCATTACGGCACCGGTTGCGGGTATTTCCTGCGGCCTGATTACAGATGAAGGCCAGGAAACTACTTTTGTCGATATTCAGGGTCTGGAGGATTTTTACGGCGATATGGACTTTAAGGTTGCCGGTACCAAGAAGGGTATCACAGCCATTCAGGTAGATATTAAGGTAAACGGCCTGTCTCCCACAGTCATTCAGGAAGCATTCCGCAAATGCCGTGACGCTCGTCTGGCTATTTTGGATGAGGTGATGCTCAAGGCCATTGATAAGCCCAGAGCCGATGTTTCTCCTTGGGCGCCTAAGATGATTACGATGAAGATTCATCCGGATAAGATTCGCGAGGTAATCGGTAAAGGAGGTTCTGTGATCCAAAATATCACAGCTGAATCCGGCGCTAAGGTGGATATTGACGATGACGGTAATATCTGCATCGCTGCTGTCAACAGCCTGGACGGCGAAAAGGCAAAGAAGATGATTGAGGCTATTGTCAAGGAGCCGGAGGTCGGCGAGGTTTATTACGGTAAGGTTGTCAAGATTATGAACTTCGGCGCCTTTGTGCAGCTGACCGCCAATAAGGACGGTATGGTTCACATTTCCAAGCTGGAAAAGCATCGGGTAAATAAGGTAGAAGATGTCCTCAAGGAAGGGGATATGACCTGGGTTAAGGTTATGGAAATTGACGATAAGGGTCGAATCAACCTGTCCCGCAAGGATGTCAAGGAAGAAGAAAAGGTTTTGTAAGAACTTTATAATTGCGAAGGAAAAGGCTCCGGAGGGAGTCTTTTCTTTTTGACTGAGAATAGCAATAATTGTTAAGTATTGTGTAAAAAGCGGATTTCATGATATAATAAATAAAACATCATTCCACAGGCTGTGGAAAAAGACAGAGGTCTGGAAATTCAAATAGATATGGTGAATGATATATGGTTGAAAAAATCGTTTTAAATAATGGGCTGCGGATCATCAGTCAGAAAATGCCTTATGTGCGTTCATGCGCTTTGGGCATCTGGGTGGGAAACGGTTCACGGCACGAGCCGGCTGAATTGTCTGGCATTTCTCATTTTATTGAGCATATGGTCTTTAAAGGTACGCAAAATCGTACCACTTTGGATATTGCTAAGGACATGGACGCTCTGGGCGGCCAGGTCAATGCCTTTACTACCAAGGAGTGTACTTGTTTTCATATGACCACTTTGGATACCCATCTGCGGGAAGGGACGGAGATCCTGGCGGATCTTTTCCTCCACGCTAAATTTGGTCAGGAGGAGCTGAATTTGGAGCGGGGCGTTGTGCTGGAGGAAATCGACATGTATGAAGATTCTCCGGAAGACCTGGCCACTGAGAAGATCTTTGAAAACTGCTATGCAGGCTGCGCCTTGGGCCGGCCTATTTTAGGCAGCAAGAAAACGCTAGCAAAAATAGACAGCGAAACCATGCGAGCCTATCAGCGGGAATATTATCGTCCGGCAGATACGGTGGTGGCCCTGGCAGGCAGTTTTACCCAGGCCGATTTGGATTATCTGAGCCAGCTGTTTTCCCAAATGGAGGGGCAGGGTCACAATCCGGTGGACATTTCCCGATATATTCCCAAGATCACATGCATTCCCAAGGAGATTGAGCAGCAGCATTTGTGCCTGGGCTTTCCGGGTATAGCTTCCGTCAGCGAGGATCGGTATGCGATGATCATGCTGAGCAGCATTTTGGGCGGCGGCATGTCCTCCCGTCTGTTCCAGCGGGTGCGGGAGCAAAACGGCCTGTGCTACTCCATATATACGTTTAATGCTTCCCATGTGGATACGGGTATGTTTCATGTTTATACTGCTCTTAACAAGGGAGCGGAGGAAAAGGCTTTGCTTCTGATTCGTCAGGTATTAGAGGAATTCAAGGAAAACGGTCCTACAGCAGATGAGCTAGCCCGGGTACGGGAGCGAGCGGAAACCAGCATTTATATGAGTCGGGAAAGCACACAGTCTTGTATGTCCCAGCTGGGTAGGGGAGAACTTTTCCTGCATCGGTATATGTCTGATGAAGAGGTGATCGCCCGGTATCAGGCGGTGACGAGAGAACAGATTCGGCAGCTGGCTCAAAAATATTTAGATTTTTCCCAGGCGTCCCTGTGTGTTGTGGGAAAACCGGAACAGGAAACATTTTACCGTACTTTATTGGCATAAAATACATAGACGGATTCTTTGAAAAGAAAGCGAGGAA
>CAZSBD010000018.1:0-16319 GCA_964605215.1 uncultured Oscillospiraceae bacterium
TGGTGCGGGTTCAGGATAAGGAAGTCAATCTGACCTATAAGGAATTCGAAGTTTTGCAGATGCTGATGGAAAACCGAGGCATCGTCTTTACCAGACAGCAGCTTCTGGATCGGATCTGGGGCTATGATTTTGATGGCGAGACTCGGACAGTAGATGTGCATATTCGGACTCTGCGGCAAAAGCTAAAGGACTGCGGCAGTTATATTGAAACGATCCGTGGCGTTGGTTATCGAATGGGCGGTGATGAGGGATGACAAAACGAATTTTCCGATCTATTTTTCTGGTAGCGCTGGCTGTTTTATTGGCCAGCGTAGGTTTGATTATGGCGGTTTTGTATGCCTATTTCACCCAGCAGTATCAAAACGAGCTGGAAACAGAAGCGGTTTATATTGTGGAAGGCATGGAAGGGATAGGAAGCAGCTATCTGGACTCCCTCAAGGCGCATGACGGCACTCGAATCACTTGGATTTCTGCGGACGGTACCGTTCTTTATGATAACCGGGTTTCTCCCGCTAACATGGAAAATCATGCAAATCGGGAAGAAGTTCGGCAGGCTCTGGCAGAGGGAAGCGGGGAAAGCAGCCGCTATTCGGATACGCTGGCAGAAAAGACCATAAATTATGCCACCCGGCTTTCTGATGGTACAGTCCTTCGGGTATCCGGTACTCAGTATACGATCCTGTCTCTGCTTTTAAGTATGCTGGAGCCGATTATTGTGGTATTTGCCATTACATTGGTTCTTTCCTTGTTTTTGGCATATCAAGTATCTAAAAAGGCAATACAGCCCCTCAATGAGATCGATCTGGAGCATCCAGAGAATGCGAAGGCTTATGAAGAACTGACGCCTATGCTGCGCAAAATCTCAGGTCAGAATAAACAAATCAAAAAGCAAATGTCTGAATTGCGCCGCCGGCAGGAGGAGTTTACTGCCATTACAGAAAATATGCAGGAAGGCCTTCTGGTGGTGGATAATCAAATGGATATCCTTTCCTGCAACCACAGTGCAGCCCAAATGTTACATACGGATCCAGTGACAGACGGACAAAATGTTCTGATTCTGAATCGGGATACCCTGTTCCGGGAGACTGTGGAGGGAGCTCTGGCGGGTGAGCATCAGGAGCAGATTCTGACCATGGGCGAGCGGCTGTTCCAGCTGATCGCCAACCCGGTTTGGGAGGAAGACAAGATCAGCGGTGCTGTCCTGCTTCTGATGGATGTGACTGAGCGGGAAGAACGGGAAAAACTGCGCCGGGAGTTTACAGCCAATGTGTCTCATGAACTGAAAACACCTTTGACCTCGATTTCAGGATTTGCGGAAATTATTCAAAACGGCTTGGTCAAGCCTCAGGATATCTCCCGGTTTGCGGGTAATATCTATCAGGAATCCCAGCGGCTCATTAATCTGATTGAGGATATCATCCGTCTATCTCAGTTGGACGAAAATAGCTTTCAGACGGAAAAGACTGATGTTGATTTTCAAGAACTGGTACAAAAGACGGTGGAGAATCTTCTCCCTGCTGCTGAAGAAAAGCACATTTCTGTTTCCCTATCTACGGAAGAGGCAATCATGCAAGGTGTGCCTGCGATTTTGCAGGAAATGGTTTATAACATTTGTGATAATGCCGTAAAATATAACCGGGAAAACGGAAGTATTTCGGTTTCTCTCAAGAAGTGGGATTCTCATGTGGTATTTTCCGTTCGGGATACCGGCATAGGTATTCCCAAGGAGGAACAAAAGCGGGTATTTGAACGGTTCTATCGAGTGGATAAGAGCCACTCCAAAGAAATTGGCGGCACTGGTTTAGGCTTGTCTATTGTAAAGCATGGTGCTATGATCCATAAAGCGCAGATTGAAGTGGACAGCGAACCAGGCCAGGGCACAGAGATCCGTATTATTTTTTAAAGAAGAATAGCCTTTCAGGCAAAATCAACCCCCTAATGCAACTTACTAAACCTGCTTATTACTGCATTAGGGGGGTTCTTTCAAAGGCTTATAGACATTTTCTCGTCTATATCAGGAGTTATTTCTTTAAAACCGAGGTCAGATTAGATACCTCCTTGGCTGCGGCAGAGGTACCAAAGGAGCCATAGCGGAAGAAAGCATAGCCGGATACCTGGCCAGATTTCCGGCCGGTCAATACCTGCCGTTTGATGATATCGTCATAGCGCAGCCACTCAGAGGTGCTGTTGCCGTCTGCCACATTGGTGCCGGCGTTAGCCATATTCAGACCGATATAAAGCTTGACATTTCCTGTGTTTTTCAGTCGGATCCAGGAAGTCAGATTGTTTTCATAAGCATAGGAAGCGATGTTGCCGGCGCTGTCCCGCCGCTCAAAGCCCCAGTATAGCTGCGGCATGATATAGTCGACATAATCATCGCTGGCCATCCAGGTGTCAATATCTACAAAATATTGGCTGTTGCTGCGCAGGTTGGACAAATTACCCGCTGGACTGATGCCGAAAATAATATCGGCGTTTTCCGCTTTCACAGTTTTATAGATATCTTTCACCAGAAGGCTGACATTGTTTCGGCGCCAGTTGGCAATGGTCATAGAACTGCCGGAGGCATCGTATTCCGGTTTATCAAACCATGTGGATGATTTGGAATCGTTGATGGAAGGATAGAAGTAATCATCCATATGAATGCCGTCGACATCATAGTTCTTTATGATTTCGGCAATGCCGTTAACAATCAGTTCCCGCACCTGGGGAATGGCCGGGTTGTAGTAAAGATAGCCGTTGTGGGTCAGTACCCAGCGATCGTTAGAGGTATCACTGTCATGCTGCCAGATGTAGGCGGGGTTGTTTGCGGAAAGCTCACTTTGGGTCATTTTATAGCCGGTAATTCGATAAGGGTTGATCCAGGCGTGGAATTCCAGACCTCTCTGATGGGCAGCGGAAATCAAATAGTCCAGCGGATCATAGCCCGGGTTTTTGCCTTGGGTGCCAGAGGCAAACTTAGACCAGGGGAAATACTGAGAATCATACATAGCATCACTGTCTGCTCGAACCTGCACAATGACGGCGTTCATACCATAGCTGACACATTTGTCATACATCGTGTCTACTGCTGATTGGAACGCAGTTTTTTCCTTGGGCATATTTAGGAAATCCAGATAGGAGATCCACATCGCGTCCATTTCCTGAGAGGTTTCGCTGGAGCTATCCGGTTGGCGATTGCCAGTTTGGATCACGACAATATCATTGGTATAATCATAGGAAACCGTACAACCAAAAGCCTCCATTACAATACGAATAGGCAGATAGATCCGTTGATCCTTTGCCACAGATACAGTGTCATTTTGAATCTTGGTATCGTTTTTCAGAATATAATCTGCGCCAAGAGGGATTTGGACGGTGATATCATCCTTGACAGCGCTGGCAGTTTGTTTGGTCTGATCCCAGGAAACTTCAGCGCCAAAGGCTTCCAATACGCTGCGGAAGGGAACCTGTGTCCGATAATTTTCATCAATAAAGGGCTGGCCGTAATCCTGGATAAAGGTGACAGCAATGCCGTCAATGGTGACGCCAATGTGATCTATAGCCTGCACCTGAAAAAAAGGCAGACAGCACAGCAGAAAGACAGCTGTAAGCAGACAACTTATCTGAGATAAGAATTTCTTTTTAAATTCGTACATGATCTCTCCTTTTGTCAAAATAGGTGGGTAAGATAATTTTTATTATAACATATCTCTGGATAAAATACCAGATTATACAAGGAGGGATCTATTATTCCAAAAGAGAATGTGACGCTGTGTATCATTCAAAGACGGTCATAGGTTCCATATTCTTCTGTTTTTCGTATAATCCGTCTTTTTTTGCTTAAAATACCTCTGGTGATCTTTATGTGTCAATGGATTCGAAACGGATTAGAATTTGTAGTGGGTGCGGTTTGCTATGGTTTTTTGGAAATTTTGTGGCGGGGCTATAGCCACTGGTCCATGCTCATTACCGGCGGAATGGTATTCTGCGCTCTGGGCAAGCTGCACCGGCAGGTAGCAAAGCTGTCCTATTTATGGAAGAGCCTTCATGGAGCGGTGGCGGTAACCATTACGGAAGGCATTGTTGGCCTTGTGGCCAACAAGCTGTTCCGGATGAATGTGTGGGATTATTCTCATGAGAAATACAATTTATGGGGACAGATTTGTCTAAAATATTTTTTCTGTTGGGCCTTGCTGGCTGTTCCTGCCATGATCTTCTTTCAGCTTCTGGATGGCCGCCTGAAAAAGATGTTGCCATAGCTTCAGAGTTTGTGTATAATCAAACCAGAGGTTTGGAGGAAGAAAATTATGGTTTTAGCGTTTAATATTGCCAACCGGCATATTATTTTTGGCGGTTTTCAATCAGATCATGAGATTTGTTTTGTTTCCAAAATTGCTACCGATGACAAAAAGACAGATGAGCAATATGCAGTGGATCTGCGGGATATTTTGCAGCTTCATGAAATCTCTTTGGAAAAAATTCATGGCGCTGTCATCAGTTCTGTGGTGCCTGCTTTGTCTGCCATTATCCGCCGGGCCATAGAGATTTTAACAGACTGCCCGGTAATTTCGGTTTCTACCGGCGTTAAAACCGGTTTGAATATTAAAACAGATAACCCTAAGCAACTGGGTTCGGATATTGTGTGCGGCGCTGTATGGGTCAAAAATGCCGGGAAAGTGCCGGCAATCCTGGTAGATCTGGGAACGGCTACCACCGTTACTGCCATTGACGGCAAAGGCGTTTTAAATGGGTACGCGATTATGCCTGGCATGGGAATCTCTTTACAGGCATTGGGCCAATATGCTGCCCAATTGCCTTCCATTGGCATTGATTCCCTGGCGCAAAAAGCCATTGGGAAAAATACGGTAGACGCTATGACTTCCGGCATTTTTTACGGTTCTGCAGGAGCGGTAGATGGCATCATTTCTCATTTTCGGGAGGAGATGGGGGAAGAAGACCCTTATATCGTTCTGACGGGAGAATATGCCCAGGCGGTATCCCCTTTTTTGATAAATCCTCATTCTATTGATCCCAATATCATTTTAAAGGGACTGTGGGATATCTGGAAGAAAAATCAAAAATAAAAACAGCAGGCTTCTTGACCGCTTTCAAGAAGCCTGCTATTTTTCTAAACATTTTTTCATATCTTCCGGTAGAGGGCTGGTAAATGTCAAGTTTTCTCCGGTGATGGGATGCACGAAGGATAACGCATGAGAATGTAAAGCCTGCCTCTGTATCTGGCGATAATCCGGGTTATAGAGAAAATCTCCCAACAGAGGATGACCTAAATAATTCAAGTGTACCCGAATCTGATGGGTGCGGCCCGTCTCCAGAACGACAGATGCCAGAGAACGGTCTTCTATGGTTTGCAGCCGACGGAAATGGGTGACGGCTCGCTTGCCCCATTGAAAATCCACCTGGCGGAGAACAGCAGAGCCGGGTACTCGGCCAATGGGTGCATTTATAATGCCCGCCGCCGGTAAAATGCCGGAAGCAATGGCCAGATATTCCCGCTGAATGCGCTTTTCCCGGGCAGCGGCAGATAAAATACAGCTGCTTAGGGGATTTTTTGCCAGAATCAGCAGACCGGTGGTGTTTCGATCCAATCGGTTGATGACCCGATAGACAAAGGGCTGTCCCTTTTGGTTAAAATAATAAGCGGCAGCATTGCCCAAGGTGTTTTTATAGTTGCCCTGGGAGGGATGAATGGGCATGTCCGCCGGCTTGTCGATGACCAGCAAGTCATCATCCTCATAAACCACCGGGAAAGGCAGGGGGCGGGGAACAATATTAGGAGATGCTTCTGTATCTGCCAGGGAAACCCGCAGCCGGTCTCCGGACTGCAGGCGGGCAGTGGTAAATAGAAGCTTGCCATCCCGGGTTAAGCCGTTTTCTGTTTGACGAAGTCTAGCTAAAAGGTGATGGGAAAAACCACGCCGCCGCAAAAAGGTTTCCGCTTTGCAGCCGTCTTCCTCCAACGGAACGACATAATTTAAAATACGATTCATAGTATTCACCTACAAAAAGTCAAAAACAGTAATTAAATTTTATCATAGGCAAAGGATTTAAGCAACAGTGGAAAAAAGGAGAGAAATGGGGTATACTGATTAACAGAATGTAAAGGAGGGAATCTCTTGCTGCAAATCAAAGAAGAATTAAAAGCCTTATGCGAAACCGAAGGCATTACAGGCTTTGAAAATAAGGCTTGTCAAAAGGCGGAACAGCTTTTTCGGCCCTATTGCGATAAAACAGAGATGGACGATTTTGGCAATCTGTTTGTCTATCGCTTCAGTCGGAATCCAGAAGCAAAAACTGTGCTGCTGGATGCCCATATTGATCAAATTGGTTTTATGATAACAGATGTCCTGCCTGGCGGCTTTTTGCGTTTTACGCAGGTAGGCGGGGTAGACCCGAGAATGCTCCTGGGCTGCGAAGTGACTGTTTTGGCAGAACAGCCCTATTACGGCATCATTTCTTGCATGCCGCCTCATCTAATGAAAGCTGGGGAGCAGGATAAGGCGGTGCCCATGCATGAAATGGTAATTGACACGGGCTTGCTGGAGGCGAAGGATAAAATTAAGATCGGCACACCGGTGGTTTACCGTACAGAGATGTGCAGTCTGTCCCCGGATAGTATCACCGGCAAGTGTTTAGATGACCGGGCAGGCGTCATCGCTTTGCTGTCTGTTATGGAGCAGCTGAAGGATATCCAACTGCCGTTTCATCTGATCGCTATGGTTAGCTCTCAGGAAGAGGTGACCTCTTTGGGCGCCACCATCGGCACTTATCGGCTGCGGCCGGATTATGCCATTGCGGTGGATGTAGGACACGCCAAAACCCCGGATACACCGGCGGGAAAAGCCTTTGCCTTTGGAGGCGGACCTATGATCGGCATGGGACCGAACCTGAATACCCGGCTGACCAAAGCTTTGATCCGCACGGCAAAAACGGAAGATATCCCCTATCAACTGGAGGTTATGGAGGGTGCTACCGGCACCAATGCTTGGGATATGCAGGTGGTAGCCTGCGGTACCGCTATGGGTCTGGTCTCCATTCCTCTGAAATATATGCACACCCAGATCGAAACCATTCGTATTTCCGATCTACAAGCAGTGGCAGATCTGATTTATCATTTTTTACGAAATTTTAAAGGGGAGGTGCGGTTATGATTCAGTTATTGCAGACCTTGAGCCGGTTGGACGGTCCTTCCGGCGCGGAAGATCCAGTTCGTGAATTTATCCGGCAGTATGCCAAGCCTTATGCCCAGGAGATGATCGAGGATCCTATGGGGAACTTGATGATCTTTGTAAAAGGCAAAAAAGCAAGCACACAAAAAATTATGGTATGCGCCCATATGGATGAAGTGGGCTTTATTATCAAAGAGATCACAGAGGACGGCGTATTGAAATTTGGCTTTGTTGGCGGCGTGGATCCTCGGGTGGTCATTGGCAGACGTGTACGCTTTGGCAAGGTTCAGGGGATTGTAGGCATCAAGGCCGTTCATCTGACCACCAAGGCGGAACGGGAGCATATGCCGAAAACCTCTGATCTTTATATTGATATCGGTGCGGAATCCAAAAAGGAAGCGGAAGCAAAGATTTCCTTGGGGGATTACGGTACCTTTGATTCCGAGCCTGTTTTCTTTGGTGACGGTCTGCTCAAAGCCAAGGCCATAGATGACCGGCTGGGTTGTGCCGTTCTTTTGAAACTGATGGCAGAAATCCCGCCGGCGGATACCTGGTTTTCTTTCCATGTTCAGGAGGAGGTGGGGCTGCGAGGGGCAAGACCGGCAGCCTATCGAATCCAGCCGGATGTGTGTCTGGTGGTAGAAGGTACCACGGCGGCAGATTTGGCCAATGTGGATCCTCATAAACAGGTATGTGCTCTGCGTAAGGGAGCGGTCATTCCCTTTATGGATCGAGGTACCATTTATGATGGAGCTCTGTTTACCATGCTGCGGCAGGCAGCGGATCGGGCAGGCATTCCCTGGCAAACCAAGCAAATGATTGCCGGCGGTACAGATGCAGGACAAATTCATAAAAGCTGCAGCGGCGTCAGATGCTGCGGCTTGGCAGCGCCGGTTCGTTATATTCATTCCCCCTCTAGTGTAGCAGCCATTTCCGATATGGAAAATGTTCTGCAGCTGGCCAGATTATTCTTAGAAGAAGTAGGAGAGAAGCGCAATGTGTGATTATTATAAATTATTTACCCAGCTCAGCCAGACCTTTGGCCCCTCCGGTCGGGAGCAGGAGATTCGGGAAACCATCCAAAAGCTGGCAGAGCCTTATGCCGATGAGATATGCACCGATACCCTAGGCAATCTGATTGTACACAAAAAAGGAGAGGGCAAAAAGCTGATGTTCTGCGCCCATATGGATAGTATCGGGGTAGTAGCCACTTATATTGATGAGAAGGGCTTTATCCGCTTTGGCTCCATTGGAGGATTGTTTAAAGGGGATTTGGTTAATATCCAGGTGCGTTTTCAAAATGGAACAAAGGGTGTTATTTCTTATGAGGAAAAGACACCGTTTAAGGATCTGTCTCTGGATAACTTGTTTATCGATATTGGCGCGGGCAGCCGGGAAGAGGCGGAAAAGCTGGTAAAGGTCGGTGATTTTGCCGTATTCCACAGTCCGATCTTCCAGCAGGGCGATGTGATTTGCGGACCTTATCTGGATAATCGGATTGGCTGTGCTGTGCTGCTGGAAACCCTGAAGCGAAGCACGGAAAACGACAAGGATTTGTATTTTGTCTTTTCCGTTCAGGAAGAAGTAGGTTTGCGGGGCGCAGGCCCTGCAGCCTTCGATCTGTCTCCGGATTATGCCGTTGCTGTAGATGTAACAGATACCGGCGACCTGCCAGAGCGGAAATATGCAATGGCAGTGGCTATGGGCAAGGGTGCTGCTGTCAAGGTGATGGATCATTCTGTTATTTGCTCCGCTCCGGTGCGGGAGTCATTAGAGCAGGCGGCGGCTTCCATTGGTTTACCAGTTCAGCAGGAAATTATGGAGTTTGGCGGCACGGATACTTCTGCGATTCAAAAAAGCCGGAGCGGCGTTCTCACTGGTGCGGTGAGTATTCCCACCCGATATATTCATTCTCCTTCGGAAATGGCCTCTATTCGGGATATCGACGGCTGTGTGCAGCTGCTGACCCAGTGGATTTGTATGTGCTAGAAATAAAAAAATCACTATGGAGCTTCCGTAGTGATTTTTTGTTGCTTGGGGGTTACATATGCTTTTGCAGGAAATGATTGATGAGAAATACCACAAACATAAGGCAAAGGCCGACGATTACCAGGGATTTGCTTAAATAAATACTTTGAAAAGCGGTAATCAAAGAGGCGACAAAGCATCCGATGATGGCGCCTTTGCAGGTGTAGGCATAGGCTTTCATGCTGATTAGTTGATTCCTCTCATCGTTTTCTATAATCTCGACCTTGTGCATCAGTTCTTTATTTTTTAAAAGCTTTCTTTCGCGGATCAAAAGAATAATGGACAAGATAAACAGACCGAGAGAAATAAAAGCGATGACCATATTCACATAATCCGGATCATTTCCTAACAAAATATTATTGTAGTTTATATATTGATAAAAGATGCCGATCAAAATAGATAGGATCAGCATACAAATATAGTATCCGATATGGGCACGAATTCGGTCTTCCATTTTTTCATGAAAAGAAAAAATATTATGAAATCGCAAAGCTACGCCTCCTCTTCAAAAATAAAGACTTCTTCAATGGTGAGATCGAAAAAGATTGCGATTTTGTGAGCTAAAATCAAACTGGCATTGTATTTTCCATTTTCCAGTGAAATAATGGTTTGACGGGTCACGGAAACGGCACTCGCCAGTTCCTCTTGTGTGATGTGGCGCTTACGGCGAAGCGCCTGGATTCTGTTTTTCAAAGTACTGCCTCTTCCCTATCAATATAACAGGAGTATAACAATGGAAATTTGCTCTGTCAAGAGTAAAAACTGCCTAATTCTACAAATTTGCTAAAGATGGTTTGATTATCTAGGAACAAAATGTGCAAAATAATAGGGATTCAAAAATGTAAAGCCAACTTTACAAAAAAGGCTTGTATTTTTAGAATCACAGTGATATGATAGGTAGAAAGAAAAATAAGATGGAGGGATTTGTTATGGATCTGAAACATGAAATGACAAGAGGCGCGTTCAGTCTGGCACTGGATGCCGCTTTGAAATATTACAAAGGCAAGGATCAGGAAGGCCGCACCAAGAGCCTGATGAAGATGGTAGATGTAGCAGAAAAGCTGATGGGTGACACTTATCCTAAATTTGTTTATAACAATATGCGGGATTTGATTTCTCATCCGGAATCCAAATGGATGCAGTTCATGTTTAAATCTGTTGACGAGCTGGATCCCAATGTTTTGAAAATGCACGTTTTGAACCTGGCCTATGAGGCTGGCCTGGCCGGTATGAAAAAGTGTAAGGAAAATGAAGCTAAATATGATTGCAACGTGCCATGGCTGATCCTGATGGATCCTACCAGCGCCTGCAACCTGAAGTGTACCGGCTGTTGGGCTGCAGAATACGGTCACAAGCTGCAGCTGACCAATGAGGATCTGGATCGTGTTGTTACCCAGGCTAAGGAATTGGGTACGCATTTCTTTATTCTCACCGGCGGCGAGCCTATGGTTCGGAAAAACGATATTGTTTGGCTGGCAAAGAAGCATCATGACTGTGCATTCCATCTGTTTACCAATGGTACCCTGATTGATGAGGAGTTCTGTGAAAACGCCCAGAAGCTGGGTAATATCTCCATGGCTCTCAGCATTGAGGGTTATGAGGAGACCAACGATGACAGAAGAGGCGTCGGTGTTTTCCAGCGGGTTATGCACTCTATGGATCTGATGAAGCAATATGGTTTGCTTTATGGTGCGTCCTGCTGCTATACCAGTAAAAATTATGATGTTGTAACCTCTGATAAATTCCTGGATATGCTGATCGATAAGGGCTGCCGTCTGGTATGGTATTTCCACTATATGCCGGTTGGCAAGGACGCTTCTCTGGAACTGCTGCCCACCAATAAGCAGAGAGCTTATATGTTCCATCGGATTCGTGAGATCCGGGATATGGAAGGCGGTAAGTCTATTTTTGCAATGGATTTCCAGAATGACGGTGAATTTGTAGACGGCTGTATCGCAGGCGGCAAGAATTATCTCCATATCAATGCCAAGGGTGATGTAGAGCCTTGCGTATTCATTCATTATTCCAGCGCGAATATCAAGGAAGTATCCTTGCTGGAAGCTCTGCAGCAGCCCCTGTTCAAGGCTTACAGAAAGCATCAGCCCTTTAATGAAAATATGCTGCGTCCTTGTCCTATGCTGGAAAATCCGGAGTTCCTGCGTCAGATGGTCGCAGAGACCGGTGCAAAATCCACGGAGATGATTGAGCCGGAATCCGCAGAGGATCTGTGCAATAAGACTGCTGAATATGCGGCAAGATGGAAGCCGGAGGCAGATAAGCTTTGGGCGGAACGTGCAGCTGAGCGGGAAGAGCAGATGAAGGCTCGTGAAATTAAGCAGGAAGAACTGAACAAAAAATTCGGTAAAAAATAAATCAAAGCAAAAGAAAAACCGGCAGACTATTAATATTAATAAAGTCTGCCGGTTATTTTTCTTTAAGAATGGCTTTTTTTATGTTTGCCGCTCTGTTTTTTTGCGCTGCGGAATGTCCGCTTCCTGTCGGAATTTCCGGAAAAATGCTTTTTTTCGTTGTGTTCTTTGCCGCATTTTTCATCGTAGAGAGAGACAGTCACTTTTTTTCCCTGGATCTTGGTACCGCTCATTTTGGAAATGATCAGATTGCGGAATTTTATGGGCACCTCAACCAGACTGTAATCTTGGAAACAGTTGATTCTTTCGATTCGATTGCCGGGAATGCGGGTCACCTCTGCAATGGCCGCCAAAATATGATTGGGTGCAACCCGATGGCCTTTTCCTAAGCTGAAGCGCAGGCGAACATACCCCTCCGGCGCCTTAGGCAGAGCCTTTTGTGTTTGGGACAAATCCGGAATTTCACCGATTTCATAGGCCAGCAGCATTTTCATCAGAACAGAAGATAAGGTTTTGCTGTCCAAGCCGGAGGCCAAAAGCTTTTCCACCAAGGGATCTGTCTTGCCGGTAGCTTCCTTAGCTTGCTGGCAAATTTGCCGCATCAGATTTTTCTGCCGCTCCTGAACAATATCGCCGGCAGGGGGAAGCTCCCGCTGCTGGATACAGGCACCGGTATATTTTTGCAGTGCCTGGATACTGGCATATTCCTGCTGCCCGCATACTAATGTATAGGAAACACCTTTTTTGCCGGCGCGGCCTGTCCGGCCAATCCGGTGGATATAGGATTCAAATTCCTGAGGCAGGTCAAAATTATAAACAGCGCTGACATCATTGATATCAATACCTCGGGCTGCTACATCAGTGGCAATGAGAATTGGCGTCTGTCCCGCCTTTACACTTTGCATCACGGCGGTGCGAGCTTCCTGCTTCATATCGCCATGAAGGGCAGCGGCGTTAAATTGATGCCTATTTAAATAACGGCACAGCTCATCTGCTTTTTTCTTGGTGTTGCAGAATATAATACAGGTTTGGGGTCCTTGCGTATAAAGCAGAACAGCCAGAGCCTCTGGCTTGTGTCCCCGGGGCACCTGGTAGAAATACTGTTCTACCGTATCAATGGTCTTTTCCTCCTGGCTACCTATCTGAATAACCTCAGGTTTATTTTGATACTGCTGGGCAATTTCCTGAATTTCCGGCGGCATAGTGGCGGAAAATAAGAGGGTCTGATGGGACTCCGGCAGCCTTTTTAATATGCTTTCTATGTCTTCCCGGAAGCCCATATTTAGCATTTCATCCGCTTCGTCCAGGACGACCATCTTGACTGCATCCAGCGTTATGGTTTTCCGCTTTAAGTGATCCAGCAGCCTGCCCGGTGTGCCAATGACGATCTCAGCCCCCTGTTTGAGCTGGGAGATCTGGTTTTGGATCGGCTGCCCGCCATAGACAGTGATGGCTCGGATGCTTTCCGTATAGCGTGTCAGCTTGTGCAGTTCATCCGTGGTCTGCATGGCCAGCTCTCTGGTCGGGCTGATGATCAGAACCTGGGTTCCGCGGCCCTGGATGCATTCCACTGCGGGAATGCCGAAAGCCAAGGTTTTTCCTGTGCCGGTGTGAGATTTACCCAGTAGGTCCCGACCTTGACCAATGATGGGAATGGCTTTGGCCTGAATTTCTGTCGGAGCAGAAAAGGCCATATCACGTAAAGCTCTCCGGGTACTGTCCAGAGTGCAAAGTTCTTCAAAGGATAATGTACTCAAATTTTACCTCCCAAAACGGCGGTGCCGTAAATGACAAAAATCAATTTAAGTATAGCGGATATGAAAATCAAAGTCAATTCCTCTGCTGGGAAAAGCACGGAAATCAAATTTTCAAGATATTGCAAAGCAGGCCATAGTCAAGCAAACAGTTGAACATGACTTTTTGACTATTGTCCAAAAGTATCCGCTATACTCCCGCTCCGTTTCCACTTCTTCGAAGCACCCTACTAATATCTTTTTCTTTTCCATGTACCATATCCCTTGTTATTTGAAAAACGAAAATTGATTTCTGTGGAGTCAATGCTTCCAAGGTTGCTTTTACAGAAAGAACAAGATATAATGATTTTGATTAGTGAATACTAGAATCAGGAGAAGCAGCTCTATGGCAATTAACAAAGCGATGAAAATGGCCTTAAAAGCGATTTCTTATCCAGATATGAAAACCGTTTATAAAATGCAGCGAGCTATTCAAAATGTGAAAGCGCCGATTCTGAAACCTCTTTATGATCGTCTGGATCCCAAGATTTACTGCAATGGACGGGAGATACCCATTCGTCTCTATACGCCTCCTAAGGCGGACTGTCCCCTTTTAATGCTGTTTTTTCATGGCGGCGGTTGGGTATCGGAAAGCGTAGATACCTATAACGCTGTCTGCAAATGTTTGGCAAAGCAGATGCGCTGTCGGGTGATCTCTGTGGAATACAGCCTGGCACCGGAAAATCCCTTTCCCAACGGCTTGGAGGATTGCTATGCGGTGGCCAAGGAGATTTTCCTGCATCCGGAATGGTTTCATGTACAGCCGGAACATATTGTTCTCATTGGTGACAGTGCCGGCGGCAATTTGGCAGCGGCGGTTTCTTTGATGGCCCGGGATCGGGGAGAATTTCAGGTGTACCGGCAGATTCTTCTTTATCCGGCTACCAATAATGATCACAGCAATTCCTCCAAATTCCCATCCATTGTAACCAATGGCAAAGACTATCTGCTGACGGCTAAACGGATTCGGGAATATATGGAGCTTTATATCCGCAACCGTGCGGACTTTAACAATCCGTATTTTGCGCCTCTTTTAGCAAAGGATCTCAGCCAGCAGCCGGAAACGCTGGTCATTACAGCGGAATACGACCCGCTTCGGGACGAAGGGGAGGCTTATGGGGAGGCTTTGCAGGCAGCAGGCAATTCCGTTACGATCTATCGGATGAAAGATGCTCTTCACGGCTTTTTCTCTCTGGACTATCATTTTGTCCAAGTACGGAGAGCGTATGAAGTAATAAAAAACTTTTTGGGTTGGGAGGTATGTAATGACCCTGAAAACCGAACAGGAATGGACTAGGCTTGATAATGTGGCAAAGATCTTCCCCTCAAAAAGCGATCAGAGGCAAACCAGTGTGTTTCGTCTTTATTGTGAGATGACAGATCAGGTAGATCCTTTGATCCTGCAAAATGCTGTGGATCGGGCGATCTTAGAATTTCCAAATTTTTTATATATTATGCGGCAAGGTGTTTTCTGGTATTATTTGGAGGCCACATCCCTGCGTCCGAAAGTTTCATGGGAACATAAAAATGTCTGCGGCCCCATTTATGACCCGCAGAAAAAGAACCTGTTATTTGAGGTCACATATTACAAGAACCGAATTAATCTGGAAACCTACCATGTTCTTTCTGATGGTACCGGCGCTCTGCAGTTTTTTAAAACTATCCTTGCTTTTTACTTTCAGAAAAAATATAAGATCCAAGTGAATATGGCGCAACTGGATCCCTATGGCGCTACGCAGAAAAACGCAGATGGTTTCCGCAAATATTATGAACCCGCTCGCAGCAATCCGAAACTTCAAATACAGAAGGTTTATAATTTAAAAGGAAAAAAACGAAAAAATCATATGCTGGTTATGGAAGGGATGGTTTCTGCCAAAGCAGTTTTGGCGGTAGCCCATCAGCATCATACGACGATGACGGGTTTTTTGGCGGCGGTGCTGCTGGATGCTATCCATCAGCAAATGTCTTTGCAGGAAGAAAGCAAAACCATTGTGCTTAAAGTGCCGGTAAATCTGCGCCAATATTTTCCCTCGGCGACTACCCGTAATTTTTTTGGTATGATAGATATTACCTATAATTTTAAAAAGTCCGGGGGAGCTTTTTCTCATATGCTCCAGGAAATTGATCGGCAGCTGCATGAGAAGCTGACCAAGGAAAAACTGGCGGAGCGGATGAGTACCATGTCTGCCTTGGAGTATAACTGGTTTCTTCGGATCGTACCCCTGCCTTTGAAAAATATAGTGCTGAGCATTGTCAATCGAATCCACGAAGCGGGAGAGACTGTGGTTCTTTCTAATGTAGGCCGGATTGATATTCCGGAAGAAATGCGGCCCTATCTCCGCAGCTTTGGCACGTTGATGAATACAAAAGGGCTGCAGCTGACTCTGTGCTCCTTTGAGGATCAGCTTCAGCTAGGCTTTACTTCTTATTTGGAGAACCGGGATATTATGCGGGATTTTTACCGAACCTTGCAGAAAAACGGAGTAGAGGTGGAGATTCGCTGTAATGATTTTTATGCCAATTAAGGAGGTGTGGCATGCTGTATTGTCCTAAATGTAAGGTGCATATCAACGGCTATAAAAAAGCCTGTCCCCTTTGCGGCAGCCAGCTGGAAGGAGAGATGAATCGGGTAGAGGAGGCTTATCCCAAGATTTACACGGAGCTACCCCGCCATGTGTTTCTGCTTCGTGTGATTTCCTTTTTGGCAATTGTCGCCTGTTTTGTCTGTCTGGCCATCAATGTGCTGGTGCCTACCAGAGTTTTCTGGGCATTTATCGCTATCTGCGGGATCGGCTGCGGTTATTTGACTTTGACGGTAGGCATTTTGACACGGCGCAATTTTCTTCATAATATTACAAGGCAGCTTTTTCTCATTACCATTTTGGCATTTGCTTGGGATTTTTTCACAGGCAGGCATGGCTGGTCTTTGGATTATGTATGGCCTTGCTGCTGTTCTGTCG
>CAZSBD010000019.1:0-7616 GCA_964605215.1 uncultured Oscillospiraceae bacterium
TGACTGTGGCGGGAGCTTCTGTGTTCGCCAGTTTTTTGTAAAGAAGGTTTTTTATGAAAAAACAACCGGAATATCAAAAAGTCATTACCTATTTACAAGAAGAAATCCTGGCTGGCCGTTTGGCGCCGGAGCAGAGGCTGCCAGCTGAGCGGGAACTTTCCGCTCAGCTGGGCGTGGGCCGCTATTCCGTTCGGGAAGGGCTGCGGGTGCTGGAAAACTGGGGACTGATTCAATCCCGACCCGGCTCCGGCAGCTATCTCACCGGCGATCCCTGCCGCTCTATGCCTAACGCTCTGTATTTTCTGCTTTTAAGCCGGCAGGTCACCCATTCTCAAATCAGTCAGGTTCGGCGCGCTTTGGAGCAGGAGGCATGTCGGTCTGCTATGCAGGATATGACCCCGTCCCAGTCTTCGGAATTATCCCGGCTGCTGGATCAAATGAAAACTGCGGATGCCGCACAGGCCGCAGCCATGGACTACACCTTTCATCAGGCCATTTTCCGCTATGCCGCCAATCCCCTTTTGTCCCAGCTGATGGACGCTTTATCTCTGGTCTGCCAGGCGCAAATCCAAGCTCTTTGGCAAAACGCGGGGCAAGAAACCCGCTCCCTTCTGCTCTCCGTCCATCAGGAAATTCTGGACAGCATGCTGTGCTGCGATGCTCCTCGCTGCCGCCGCGCCATTGATTGCCATTATGAAACCATGGATCAGCTGCATACCTTTTCTTCGGATTCCTTTTCAACAAATCCTATGCAGGCAGAGTGATTTTTATATTTTGCAAAATTTTACAAGTTAATATCTATTTTTTGGAATTTTTGTGAAATCCTTCATTTTTCTCTTGCATCTCAGTATGAAAAGTGCTAATATTCCTTTATCAAATTTTAACATCATGTTATTTTACAGAAATCAGGAGGCTCAATTGTTATGAAGAAGAAACTGTTGACGCTTATTCTGCTGATCTGCGGCATTTTTGCTTTTTCACAAATTGCTTTTGCCGCTGGCGGAGATGCGTCTAACTCGATAGATTTGGGACAGATTTTACCCATCTGGAGCTGTGTCCCCTTTATCGGTCTCTTGCTATGTATCGCTATTTTCCCTCTGGTAAAACCGGAATGGTGGGAGAAAAATCAACCCTTGGCAGTGGCCTTTTGGTCCCTGCTGTTTTTCATTCCCTTTGCCGTGGTTTTCGGCGGTCATCTGGCGGTTGAACATTTGTTGGAGGTTATCATCGGAGATTACCTCACCTTTATTGTGTTGCTGTTCGGTCTGTTCTGTGTAGCCGGCAACATCTCCCTGGAGGGCGATTTGGTGGGAACACCCAAGGTTAACGTGCTGATGCTTTTGATCGGCACCCTGCTTTCCAGCTGGATCGGCACCACCGGCGCCAGCATGATCATGATTCGGCCTCTTATCCGGGCCAACCAGTGGCGTAGCCATAAGGTTCACGTTATGGTATTCTTTATCTTCTTGGTATCCAACATTGGCGGCTGCCTGACCCCTGTCGGCGATCCGCCGCTTTTGATGGGCTTTATGCACGGCGTTCCTTTCTTCTGGACCCTGCGCCTGGCTCCAATGCTGCTGTTAAACGCAGTTATCCTGCTGTTTGTGTTCTTCCTGATTGACCATCGGGATTACAAAAAAGATCTGTTTATGGGCCGGACTCCCCCGGTTTCTGCAACCAAAAAGCCTTTGCACATCTCAGGTGCTCACAATATTATCTTCTTGATCGCCATTGTCGGCGCGGTTATCCTCAGCGGCGTTCTGCCTTCTCTGGATGCCTTCCAGACCGCGGAAGGCGCTGTACGGGGCATTCCCATCTTCGGCGAAGTCACTCTGACTTATCCGGCTCTCATCGAAATTGTAATCATCCTGATCGCTGCTTTCCTGTCCTTCAAGACCACCAACCAGGAGATCCGGACAGAAAACCACTTCTCCTGGGGTGCCATCCAAGAGGTCGCTGTCCTCTTCATCGGTATCTTTATCACCATGATCCCTGCCCTCATCATCCTGAAGGCCAAGGGCGCAGGCCTGGGCCTGGATCAGCCCTATCAGATGTTCTGGATCACCGGTCTGTTGTCCAGCTTCCTGGATAACACTCCCACCTATCTGGTATTCCTGACCACGGCAGGCGCCTTGGGCGCTACCGCAGGCGTGTCCACCACTGTGGGTATGATTCCGACCGTTATGCTGGAGGCTATCTCCTGCGGTGCCATCTTTATGGGCGCCAATACTTACATCGGTAACGCCCCCAACTTTATGGTTCGCTCCATCGCGGAGGAAAACGGTATTAAGATGCCTTCCTTCTTCGGTTATATCTTCTGGTCTTTGCGGTATCTGATCCCTGTATTTGTTTTGGATATGCTGGTTTTCTTTTTATAAAAATCGTAAAAATCCCCCTGAAAAGGGGCTTTTTTGCTGCCCCTATTCTGTATCGTTCTTTAGAATCTTTTTACGTTTAACTTGTATATTTTCACCAAGAATTCTTGTGCCTTTTTGCTCTTGATTTTCTTTTGGGAATTGCGTATTATAAAGGTAATCTAAGAAAACAAGCATACCGCCTGCAACTGGCGGAAGATTTTGGAGGTGGAATTATGAAAATATTGGTTCCCATCGATGGTTCTCAGAATGCTCTCAAAGCTGCAAAGCATGCGGGCCACATAGCCTCTTTGGAGTCAGATTTAGAGATCACCCTGATGTATGTGATTACCTTTGAACCCAAATCTCTGCGGGAAGCCTCCTACATTGAAAAATCTTCCCAAAACGAAGCGGATGAGATTCTGGAGATTGCTACACAGGTTATCCGAGAGGAGGCATCTGACGCCAAGGTTGAAACAGTAACCAAACGTGGCTTCAACGCTGCCGATGTGATTCTGGAATACGCAGAGCTTGAAAAATTCGATATGATTGTTATGGGTACCCGGGGTTTATCCAATGTAAAGCGTTTTCTGCTGGGTTCGGTTTCCAGCCATGTAAGCCAGCACTCCCCCTGTACCGTAACTTTGGTTAAATAAAAATTTTCAAGGAGACAGTGTAAAGCTGTCTCCTTTATTATTTTCTTGCTTGCAATTTTACCCATGCATAAACTTTATTTTCCCGTGAAAAGATATAAAACAAAAGATAAAATTGTATTTTTTGCTCTTGATTTAAAAAGAACCAATCCTTATCATAAAGTTACCAAATGAAATTAAAGGAGGATTCATCTATGAAAATCTTAGTTCCGATCGACGGTTCTCAGAACGCTTTGAATGCCGTAAATCAGGCAAAGGCGGATATTCAGCTGACCATCATTTTGCTGGAACCAACCGCTATGCGGGCTAAAAGCTTTGAAGAGATATCCTCCGAGGATTCCGAAAAGTTCGATGCTATCATCATAGGTTCCCGGGGTATGTCCGATCTCAAGCGCTTCTTCCCGGGTTCTGTTTCTACCCGTGTCAGCCAGCATGCGCCATGCACCGTGACGCTGGTAAAGTAACATTCATTTTCATTTACCGGGACAGCCCCTGCTGTCCCGGTGAGACTGTCGAAAAACTACAGTTTTTTTGATAAGAGCATTCTCGTAAGGAATGCCGAGCGTTTAGAAAAAGCCCAAAGGGGCGATTCTCTAAGCCAAAAATGTCAAAAAAGTTACGAACACGCCATGGCTTTTTTGGATATCTCCATATGCGCTTCGCGCAAAAAACTTTATGGACAAGCTGAAGGGTTCCGGAAGGAACCCTTTTTTCATGGCAAGGTTTAAATCATGGCTGGAGTTTTATTTCTTTGGGTATTATAATGGAGAACAGATTGACATAATGAAAGAAAGACAAAAGTCCGGAAAGGCTTGAGAGAAGGAAAAAGCATGAAAAAATGGTTTACAATGTTTGGAACCTTTGCCAAGATCGGCGCGATGACCTTTGGCGGCGGCTATGCGATGCTCCCTATTTTGGAGCGGGAGCTGGTAGACCGAAAGGGCTGGACCACAGAAGAAGATCTGATGGACTGCTACGCCATCGGTCAATGCACCCCTGGCGTGATTGCCGTGAATACTGCGACCTTTATCGGTTATCGGCAGGGCGGTGTAGCCGGCGCCATTGCCTGTACCGCCGGCGTGATCGCTCCGTCTCTGGCGATTATTATGGTGATTGCCGCTTTTATCCGGCAGTTTGCCCATATTGCCGCCGTTCAGCACGCCTTTGCCGGTATTCGGGTGGCAGTATGCGCTCTGGTGCTGCACACCATCATAAAGCTGATCCGCAAGGGTGTCACGGATAAGGTTACCCTGGCGATTTTGATTTTTAGCTTTGCGGCGGTGGTCGCCTGGGGCGTTTCTCCGGTGATCGTTGTGCTGGCTGCCGGTGCAGCCGGTGCCATTGCCAAAGGAAGGGGATAAAGGATGCTTTATTTGCAGCTGTTTTTAGAATTTTTTAAGACCGGTCTGTTCGCTGTGGGCGGCGGTCTGGCAACCTTGCCCTTTTTGCGGGCCATTGCGGAAAACTATGGCTGGTATACCATTGCGGATCTGATGAATATGCTGGCTGTTTCCGAGTCCACCCCCGGCCCTATCGGCATCAATATGGCCACCTATGTCGGCTTTGAAACCGTAGGCGTTCCCGGCGCGTTTTTGGCTACCTTTTCCCTGGTGCTGCCTTCTGTCATTGTGATTTTGATGGTAGCGCAGGTGCTGGATCGTTTTCAGGAGAGCAAGTGGGTCAACGCAGTCTTTGGCGGCTTGCGGCCCGCCTCTGCCGGCTTGATCGCCGGCGCTATGTTTGAAGTGTTTTTGACCAGCCTGTTCCATCCGGAAGCATGGGGAAAAAGCCTTGGCGGTTTGTTTAACTGGCCGGCTATTGTGATTTTTGTGGTGTTGTTTATTTTGATCCGCAGATTTCCGAAGGTGCATCCGGTGCTGTTTATTATATCCGGCGCGGTTTTCGGCGTGATTTTTGCTTTTTAAAATTTGGCAAAAGCAGTGTCTGGACGTATCATAAAACAAAAAGAAGCTCGGATACGCTGCGTCAGAGGCAAGGGTTATGGGCGTTGCTTTGCTGGATCATGCCAAAAAACTGGCCCGGTACAAAGGCTGCAAAGCGCTGACCTTGGATTCCGGCCTGCCCCAGGAAAAAGCCCATAGCTTTTAGGAAAAATACGGCTTTGAAAAAAGCTGCTATGGCTTTGAACTGGTTTTGACAGAATTGGAGGGCAATAAAAAAAGGAAAGAGGCGATAAAATCGCCTCTTTCCTTTTTACAGGAGTTTTCTATTTTACCAGGACAACAGTACAAGGCGCATGTTGACTGACACGAGTGGAAACAGAACCGATGAAGAACCGCTTCAGATCGGACAAGCCGCGGGAACCCATAACGATCGTATCGAACTTTTCAGATTCCGCTACTTCCAAAATCTGATCCGCTGCGCTGAAACCGCGGCCAATGTAATGATCCGGCTTGGTGGGAGAAACAGAGCCTAACGCTTCTTCTGCATGGGCTAAAGCTTCTTCCGCTTCGCTGCGGCAGGATTTTTCAATGAAGCTTGCATCACCCATAGAATAAGGCTCAAAGGTGATGACATACATCAGAGTAATATGGACATCCGGCTGTAGATTTGCCATATTACCAGCATATTTAACGGCCTGCAAAGCGTTATCGGATCCATCAATGGGAACTAAGATTTTCATATATAATACCTCCTTTTATGAGTTTTTCTCTTCCTTCTGTTTTCATGATAATGAAATAAAGGAAATAAATCAATGGGAAAACAGCACAAGATAAACTGTTTAAAATATACAAAATAACGAATGCATAAAAGCTATAATTTAAGCAAAGTGAGGAAAAATGAAGAAAAAAACCAGGACGAGCCGTCCCGGTTAGTTTGTTCATAAAATTTTTTGCGCGAAGCGCATATGGAGATATCCAAAAAAGCCATGGCATGTATGTAACTTTTTTGACAGCCTCAAGGGTTCCTTCCGGAACCCTTTTTATACACATTTTTTAGCCGCCAAAAACCTTAATCATAAAGCCTGCTGCCACAGCAGAACCGATAACCCCGGCCACGTTGGGACCCATCGCATGCATCAGCAGGAAGTTTGCCGGATTGGCCTTCTGGCCTTCTTTCTGAGATACCCGGGCCGCCATAGGTACAGCAGAAACACCAGCGGAACCGATAAGGGGATTGATCTTGCCGCCGGAAGCCTTGCACATAATCTTGCCAATGAGCAGGCCACCGAAGGTGGATAACAGAAAGGCCACCAAACCCAGAACAATAATCATAATGGTTTCCTTGGTCAGGAAAGTATCCGCTACCGCCTTACAGCCTACAGATAAGCCCAGGAAAATGGTAACAATGTTGCACAGGGCGTTCTGCGCCGTATCGGACAAACGGTCGGTGACGCCGCACTCCCGGAACAGGTTGCCCAGCATCAGCATACCGATCAAGGGCGCGGTTGCCGGAATGAGCAGGATAACAAAAATGGCTACGGCAATGGGGAAAATGATCTTTTCCTTTTTGGAGACCGGCCGCAGCTGCTCCATTTTGATCCGCCGCTCTGCCTCTGTGGTCATAGCCCGCATCAGAGGAGGCTGAATCATGGGGATCAGCGCCATATAGGAATAGGCCGCAATGGCAATGGCAGGCAAATAAGCCGCTGCCAGCTTGGAAGCCGTCAGGATCGCTGTCGGGCCGTCTGCGCCGCCGATCACGCCAATGGCTGCCGCCACCTTAGGATCAAAGCCCAGAGCCAAAGCCATCAAAAAGGCAGAGAAAATGCCAAACTGAGCGCCGGCGCCCATCAAAAGAGAGGAAGGCCGGGCAATAAGCGGACCGAAATCCGTCATAGCGCCAATTCCCAGAAAGATCAGGGACGGATAAATGGCATGCTCTACACCAAAGTAGAAATACTTAAACAATCCGCCCTCATCCAGGATGCCCGTCAGGGGGAAGTTTGCCATCAACATGCCAAAGGCGATCGGTACCAACAGCAAAGGCTCAAACTTTTTGCCGATGCCTAAATACAGCAGCACACAGGCCACCACAATCATCACCAGGTTCTTCCAATCCCCTGTGACAAAGCTGGCAAAGCCGGATTCCGCAAAGATCTTCTGCAAAACACCGATGAATGAAAATTCCATAATCTAAGCCCCCTTTATTCCAGGGTACAAAGCACCGTACCAGTTTCCACGGTGCTGCCCTTTGCCACACAAACAGCGGTGACGGTACCGTCCTTAGGCGCGGTAATCTCATTTTCCATCTTCATCGCTTCCAGGATAAAGAGAATGTCGCCGCTCTTAACTGCCTGGCCCTTCGCGCACTGCACTGCCAAAATGGCGCCAGGCATAGGCGCGCTGACCGGTTCTCCCGCGCCTGCCGGAGCTGCTGACGCCGGTGCTGCTGGCGGAGCCGCCGGGGCTGCTGGCGCCGGGGCCGGTTCTGCCGGAGCCGCCGTTACGGGCTGAGCCTCTCCGGCATAAACCGCTGTCGCCTGGCCCTTTTCCACCTCTACTTCATATTTTTTTCCATTTAAAGTAATCCTATATTTCATTTCTCTGACCCTCCATCCAAGGCGCGAATTTTCTTGAAAATCAGCTGGGACAAGGGAATCCCTGTCTCCTCGCTGACAATGGCCATCAGACAGGCCGCTGTTTTT
>CAZSBD010000019.1:7626-16196 GCA_964605215.1 uncultured Oscillospiraceae bacterium
CGAAGCTCACCGCTGTAGATCTGCGCCTCCTGCGACTTCTCTGTGGCTGAGACAGGTTCCGCCGAAGCTGACGCCAAAGCAGGAGCTGGCTTGCTGTCCGTGGCGCTGACCACCTTAGACACTACATGGATAATAGCAATCAATACCATCAGCATTAAAAATACAGTGACGATACCGGAAAGTGCCACCAACACAGCGTCCAAGGGCGCAATCGTCATATTGCCCATAATCAAACCTCCTGAATGGTGTAGCGGACTTTGAGCGCCTTTTTATTCTCACGCTCCTGTAAGAAAGCCTCTGCCTGTTGGGGGAACGCGATATAGCTGAGCACATCCTCCTCACAGGTGGCCAAATCGCCTAAATAAGCCTTTGCCTTTTCAAATTCCGGCTGAATGCTGTCTGCATACCGGCCCTTTATCGGCTCTTCGCCGCCCAGCACCTTCTTTTTCAGCTCCTCGTTGATCTTACCTGGTGCAATGCCGTATTCGCCCCGAATATAAGCCTTGACTTCCTTGCCAATGTTTTTATACCGCTCACCCAGCAGCACATTGACAGTGGCCTGTACGCCCACCATCTGGCTCATCGGGGTAACCAACGGCGGATAGCCCAGATCCTCACGCACCCTGGGCGTTTCTTCCAGCACCTCGTCCAGCCGGTCCATCGCGTTCTGCGCCTTAAGCTGGGCCACCAGATTGCTCAGCATACCGCCGGGGATTTGATAGGTCAAAGCATCCGCCTTCACCGTCAGCACATAGGGATCAAAGATGCCTTCCGACACAAACTTTTTCTGAATCGGTACAAAGAAATCGTTGATCGGCTTGAGCATGTCATAATTCACGCCGCAGTCATAGCCCATTTCCCGCAAGGTATAAACCATAGATTCCGTAGTGGGCTGAGAAGTGCCGGCAGAAAAGCAAGAGGTCGCACAGTCGATACCGTCCGCTCCTGCTTCAATGGCCTTGAGATAGGTCATATAACCAAGGCCAGTGGTCTGATGGGTATGGATAAAAATAGGAATCTGTATATATTCCTTCAGAGCCTTAACCAGATCATAGGCTGCCTTGGGACTCATAATGCCAGCCATATCCTTAATGCACAGGGAATGACAGCCCATCTCCTGAATCTGTTTGCCCAACTCCACATACAGTTTTGAATCGTGAATGGGGCTGATGGTATAACAGATCGTTCCCTGGGCATGCCCGCCGGCCTTGATGCAGGCGTCCACCGCAGTCTGGATGTTACGGAAATCATTTAAAGCGTCAAAAATCCGGATGATATCCATGCCGTTTTCAATGGACTTGGTGACAAAACGGCGGACAGCATCGTCGGAATAGTGCTTGTAGCCCAAAATATTCTGGCCTCGCAGCAGCATCTGCAGCTTGGTATCCGGCATCTTTTTGCGGATGATCCGAAGCCGCTCCCATGGATCTTCATCCAGATAACGCAGACAAGAATCAAAGGTGGCACCACCCCAGCACTCTACAGAATAGTACCCGACCTGATTCATACTTTCCAGAATCCCTTCAAAATCCGAAAGGGGCATCCGGGTCGCCATTAAGGATTGATTGGCGTCCCGCAATACAGTTTCTGTAATGTTAATTTTCAACCTTTTCACTCCATTCTTAAAAATTTAGGTCGCTAAACACTTTTTCAGTATAACATATTTTCTATAAAATTAGAACTGTATATTATATTATTAATATAGAATATTGTAAAATCTACTCGATATTTTTTTATCTTTCCATTCTGTGCAAACTTATCACGCTGGCTGCAGGTCATAGTTTTCCTTTTCCTCCCATGTCATCTTGACTTTTTTCCCAAAATAGGCTATGCTAATTACACGTTCTATGTACCCTCGCAGCTCAGTTGGATAGAGCGACCGCCTCTCTTAAGAGAACGAGGAGTGAACACTTTTGGGGGATGACCCCAACTCAAAATTTTCATATACGTCTGCGTAGCTCAGTTGGATAGAGCGACCGCCTCCTAAGCGGTAGGTCGGGTGTTCGAGTCACCTCGCGGACGCCAGCAACAGTGCCGAAAGCCTTTATTTTCAAAGGTTTTCGGCTTTTTTCTTGCAAAATGGCAGGAAATCATTTGTAGATTATGGTTCTGCATTCTACAATAAACTCTCTTGCTTTTCAAGCCCTGGAGAAGTGAACCCACAAAGATTTCTGCTAATGATTCGCTGAAAAAGGCGGCGGTTAAAAAATTTTTGTAAAATTACGTGTACCGTTATATATTGTGAAGGCATAAAAAGACTGGAATGCATTCTAAATAATTTAAATGGAGGTTAACTATTATGAAAATCATAGCATTGGTTTTGGCTGCCACAACGGCGTTGTCCATCTCCATATCCGCCAATGCGGCAGATCTAAAAGCCAGCTACTATAATGGTTCTATCTATGCACAGGGTCAGCCGATTATTTGTCTTAATGCAAATCAACAGAAGGTCCCTGTTTTAGCTTATAACGGCACTACTTATATTCCCATCCGTACCGCTGGTGAATGGATGGGTAAAAATGTAAGCTGGGATGGCGAAACCAAAACGGTTAGCCTATCCGGTACTGCTGCTCAGGTCTATTACAACAGCTTTGATGCCGCTGAAAATCATATCCCCTCTGTCACACCCAATGAAGGCTCTGCAACCATGACGTTACGTCCAGACATTCAAGTAACTCTGGATGGAAAAGCGCAAACCTTTAAAAATGTAAAAGGACAGCAGGTTTATCCCATGGCTTTCCAGGGTACTACCTATTTACCTTTGCGTAACATCGGTGACCTTATGGGCATGGAAGTTCTGTGGGTTGCTCCCTCCTCGAATAATGGAAACAAACACTATATCTATTTGCGTTCCGCCATGACCGCTGCGCAGAAAGCGGAAGTGGATTCCTATCTTGTGAAACAGAATAATCTGTTAGAACAGCTGACTCCTTCTTTAAAAACGCTTTGCACGTTGAAAAAAGACGGTGATCCGGAGCCAAGCCTGACAGAGCTGAAGAACATGCTTTCTCAAATGTCTTCTATCCAAAAGCCCTCTGCAAGCTTTACAGATTTTTCTTATCAGCGTTATAGCGCCGCGATCCAGAAGGCAAAAGAATTGACAGATTCTATCATCACAGATTCCGCTGCATCCGAAATCAACGACATCGCAGAAGAGGTTCGTGATCACTGCGTCGATGCTTTTAACTGGTTGGTTGTTATGGGCAACGCTTATAATCAGGACGGAACCTCCCATATTTCTATGGTGAATTTCTGTTAACGTTTAAAGCTTCCTCCCTGCGTTTTTTCAAAATTCCTCTCCGGGACAGTACCTCCTCCCTGAGCGGAAAAGCGCAGAGAGGATTTTTTATGCCCAAAATGGAATGCGACCGGTACAAAGCCAAATAAAATGGAAATGCCCGCCCCGAAGGGCAGGCAAATCAAGTCGTTTAGGAGTTAACAGTTTTAAGATGCGTTGACATATTTAGACGCAGATTCTTTCAGCGTAGAGCCACTATACACTTTTGCTGTTATGTAGATACGATACTTATAAGAAGATGAGACCGCTCTTGATTTGGATAAATCTGCTACTTTACCGGCAACCTCTGCATTCCAGGCAGTCACCTTATTCCATTTTGAATTACTATATTGCTGTAATTCAACCGTTATGCTAGTTTTTGTAATCGTATTGGAGCTAGCTGTAGCCTCAGCATTTACATATATAATGCCATTTTGAACCTTAGCTGATCCAAAAATTGAATCTATATACGTCCATTGTGGTGTTGCTGGTGGAATTACAGCAGCTTCAGAATAAAATGGGAAAACAAAACATAATGTCATCAACATAAGTAAACAAATTCTTTTTTTCATAGTTTATTTCTTATCCTTTCATTGTGGAATATTTTGTAATATTTGAAGCAGATCATCTCGATCCAAATCGCCAGAAATATAATAATGAATACTATCAATTTGTGTGGCTGCTTGCCTATGCAAGCCTTTTGTCGTAACGATAACATCATGATGATTCATTTTCAATGTCTCTACAATAGCATCTTCCGTATCGATTCCCCCTTCCATGGATCCCAATGTTATATTTAAAATATAATATTGATCAGAATGATTTAAATTATCATATTCTATATGTAGCATAGGACCATTTTCCCGAACAGATTGAATCACAAAACCATCTGGAACATAAGCAGGCAAATAAGGAACAAATTTTTCCGACACTTCTATTGTAGAAGCTTCATCTTTAAAGGAAATATCTGTACATTTTTCATGTACATCGATAACCAGATTTTCCAGCGGAATACGGATCGCATCCACCTGTGTCACTGTAAAATAACCGGCAATCAACATAACCGCAAAACAAGCAGCCAAACACCGATTTCTCTTACGATTTTTTATCCGGCGCTCTTTTTGGTATTGCTTTCGCACCAGCTGATTCAGCTTCTTTTCCATTTTGGGAGTAAATTGAATGGTATTGCCTTCCGCCTGCATTTCTTCTTCTGTTTTCAGAGGGCATTCTCCCTGCTCTGACCATGCATCCAGAGCGACTTCCAGCATAGAATCAAACAGTTTATCTTGCAGTTCTCGTTTCATGCTTTTTTCTCCATCTCCAGTTTTTTCTTCAAAATCTGCTTTGCCCGATGTGTTCGGGAGCCCACATTTGTTTCAGAAATGGATAATAACTCGGCTGTTTCTTTTATGGAAAGCTTTTGCACAAACCGGCAAAATAACACATCCCGATACCGATCATCCAACTGATTAATCGCCTGCAGCAAATCCTGATAGCTTTCATCGGAGCAAAGGATTTCTTCTTGGGACTCGCAAGGCGCCAGGGGTTCCTCCTCAAACGCATCCAGAGAAAAAACTTTGTTTTCATGTTTACGCAGAATATCTATGGCACAACATCGGACCACTATGGAAATGAATCTTTTTGTTCTGAGACCTTGAATATCTTCCATTTGACCCATATATTTTAGAATTTTAAGAAATGCATTTTGTACAGCATCTTCCGCCAAGTTATGATCATGCAATAAATCATAAGCCATATACAGCATGGACCTGCAATAGGTTTTATATAGCAACTCAAATCTCGCAGCATCACTTGCGGGGGAATTTATGGCTGACATATATTTTTCACCTTTCTTTGTCTCGATTTATTATAGCATGGAAGCAAAGTTGTGTAAATTAGACAATTAGGATAATGAATTTGACTGTACAAATATAAATTTTGTATAAAAATATAAAATTGTAAAAATTTTCGAAAATTTGTAAAATTTAGCTTATTTGAAACGTATATATATAAATACGGCTTTCGCAACTTCAAACCGTATTTTTTATGCAAATTCATGGCTGAAATTCTTTTACCTTTTCTCTGACAGACTGATCCGCTTTGGGAGAAAGGCTTTCCAAACAAAAGGGCTGTAGCGATTTTTATTTCGCTACAGCCCCTTCATATCGTTTATTTTATAGTATTTTTGTCAGTCTTTGGGCAAAAACCTTTGCATGGGCTTCCTTTTCTCCATCCATAAAGACGGTGTCATATCCCAAGTGCCGCTCCGCCAGCATGCCTAAATACCGAAGCCGGGAATGCTTACAGTAGCGCTTCATCCCCTGCTGCCACAGGTCTGCGCCGGCCTCGGGCCGGTAACCGCAGGTGGTAAGCAAGGCCATGGGCTTGCCTGCCCAGAGAGACGGCCCCTTTGCTTCTCCGTAATATTTATTCATCCCGTAGACCAGCCGGTCCAAAACCGCCTTCATGGGCGGCGTACAGTACCAGGAATAAATGGGCGTGGCCAGCACAATGAGATCACTGTCCAGTACCCGGTCAAAGATCTCCCCCATATCGTCTGCCTGGCTGCAACCAAAGACGCTCCATCCTTCTGGCAATGGCGACAGGCAAGACATGGCCTGAGATCCCTTCCATACAGCCAGATGGTCTCTGTCTCCCAGCCCAGGCCCTCTAATTCTTGGGTGAAGGGCTTCAGCAGTTGGACAGTGTTCCCCTCCCGGCGGGGGCTGCCCATTAAAATACAAACCTTTTTCATAGGATCTTCTACGCTTTCTTAAAAAACAAGCTGGATCAGCCAGGGTCAGGGTTAAGGCTGCCGCAAAAGCCGAATCCGCTCTTTATAATCCGGCAGATACCGGGCGATGAGCGCGTAAAATTCCGCCCCATGGTTTTTATGCCGGATGTGGGCCAGCTCATGAACCACCACATAGTCAATGGCCGCTTCCGGATAAGCCATAAGCTGCCAGCTGTAGCAAATGCTGTTTTTGCCCGAACAGCTGCCAAACCGAGTCTTGGCCGAGGTGATCTTTACGTCAGTGGGATAAAGCCCCATAACCTTAGCAAAATGGGCAGTTTTTTCCGGCAAAATCTCCTGAGCCATGCGGCGCAGCCGAGCTTCCTCCGCCGGTGAAAAGGCCTGAGCGGCTATACGCTGCCGCTGTTTTTCCAGATGGACGGCGATCCAATCCCGGTGGCTCTCTACAAAAGCCTGAATCTCCTGCTGGGGAAACTTCAACGGCGCCCGGACAACCACTTCCCCTTGACGGGTAATTTCCAGAGCCAGGGTCTTGCGCCGGGAACGGCAAAGGCGGTAAGGCGTATTTACCATTGGTTAAAGCTGCAAACCTCTTCCAGACTCTTGCGCACCTTGGGACGGGGGCCGTCCTGCTCCTTGCCGTAACCAAT
The DNA here is from genome assembly GCA_964605215.1 of uncultured Oscillospiraceae bacterium. GTDB lineage: Bacteria > Bacillota > Clostridia > Oscillospirales > Butyricicoccaceae > CAZSBD01. The sequence continues at coordinate 14,309 of CAZSBD010000019.1, forward strand.
CGCCAGGGTCATCCGTACTTCATGGCCTTCCGGTATGCCGAAATACTGCTGCATCTTAGCCTGATCGCATATTCCAATGATACAGGTGGACAGGCCCAGCTCATGCGCCTCATAGCACATATTCATTACAGCCATACCCACATCGCCCTGGGCGAACCGCTGGGTGGTGCCGTAGTATTTTTGTACCATAGGCACAACCCGGGCAGGCTCCTCGCAAACGGCGATAAAGGCTGCCGCCTGCTTGCGCCAGGGCGCGCCGGTCTTGCCGCCCTCTACTACCAAAGCATCACACAGCTTCTCTTTGGCTTCCGCCTCGTCAATCACGATAAACTTCCAGGGCTGGGCGTTGCAGCCGCTGGGGGACAGTCTTCCCGCTTCCACAATTTTTAAAAGCTGCTCCCGGGTCACCGGCTTATCCGTCTGAAAGGAACGGCAGCTCTCCCGCTCCTGCATCATTTTTAAAAAGTCCATAAAGATTCTCCTCCTGCGAATTTTCTTACTTCTATCATAACAAAAGCCGGGGAGGCTGACAAGTGCCTTTCTCCAGCCGCTTTTTCTATTCCCTAACCTTTCTTTCTTCCCATTTTCCCTTTTGCTTTTCCAGCAAAGCCTTTGGGTTCGCCGCCTGCATCAGGGCAGACATCATACACACCCCATCAGCGCCGGCTTCTATGGCTTGCCAGGCGTTATCCGGCGAAATGCCGCCGATGGCGAAAACCGGAATGTCCACTCCGACGCAAACCTGACGGAGAAAATCCAGCCCTCTGGGAGGCAGACCCTTTTTGCAGTCTGTAGCGAAAATATGACCGGCGGTAATGTAAGCCGCCCCCAGTTTTTGCCCTTCCTGCGCTTGCTCCAGGCTATGGGTGGAAACGCCTATGGTAAATTCCCGCGCCAAACCCGGCTGCTCCCGCAATTTCCAAAGGGGCAGGTGAAGCCGCCCAGCGCCCAAAGCCCTGGCCGCCTCCGGATAAAAATGCAGTGTGCATTCTGTATCGTATTTTTGATAAATCTCCAGTACCTGCCGGGCAAGGGCCTGATATTCTGCCAAAGGCAGATCCTTTTCCCGCAGGATCAGGGGACAGCCTGCCTTCGCCAGTTTTTCCACCTGCAAAAGGAAATTCCCGAGACACAGGCTGCGGCTGCTTACCGCTAATATCTTATACATAGATATAATCGTTGAGAACCGGCTGGAGGCCTCGCTCCTCAATGGCCTTGTAAACTTGGTCAACGGTACGGGGATCGGAAATCTCAAACTGCTCGTCTCCCTGCTCTTCTTCCGCCTGGCTGTGGCCGCCAATGCCTACATCCACACCGGCAGAAATTTTGGTGGGAGCGACGCCAATGACATTGTCCCGGAACCGCTGACATTCCCGGGTGGAAATGGTGATGCTGGCAAAGGGCATAAAGATGCGGTAAGCGCAGATGATCTGTAAAAGCTGAGGCTCGTGAACATCCTTGGGGTTGATCTGATCGTCTACCAGCGTAGGCCGCAGCCGGGGACAGGAAAAGGCAATCTCCGCATGGGGATATTTACGCTGGATCAGATAGGCATGCATGCCGGTGGCAAAGGCATCCCGGCGGAAATCATCCAGGCCCAGCAGAGCCGCAAAGCCTACGCCCCGCATACCGCCCCGAATGGCCCGCTCCTGGGCGTTGAAGCGATAGGGAAAGATCCGCTTATGACCGCCTAAATGGAGAGTCGCATATTTATCCGGGTTGTAGGTCTCCTGAAATACGGTCACATAATCCGCCCCGCACTGGTGGAGATAGGCGTATTCATCCGAATTCATGGGATAAACCTCCAAGCCCACCATACGGAAATATTTGCGGGCAATTTTGCAAGGCTCTCCGATATACTTCACATCGGATTTTTTCCGGCTTTCCC
>CAZSBD010000020.1:0-3203 GCA_964605215.1 uncultured Oscillospiraceae bacterium
CCATTTCCGCCAGCTTGCCCGTGATGCAGTCCAGGTGCTTGGGAATGACGTTTTTAATCAGTACCTGACCGCCGGTTGCCGCAACCGCCGCCATATAAGTACCCGCCTCGATCTGATCCGGGATGATGCTGTAGGCACCGCCGTGAAGAGCCGGCACGCCCTTGATCCGGATTACATCTGTACCAGCGCCCTTAACATCCGCGCCCATCACATTGAGGAAGTTTGCCAGATCCACGATGTGAGGCTCCTTGGCCGCGTTTTCAATGACAGTCTGACCCTCTGCCAGAACAGCGGCCAGCATTACGTTCATGGTTGCGCCCACGGAAACCACATCAAAATATACATGGGCGCCATGGAGGCCATCCGGAGCCTTGGCCATGATCTTGCCGCCCTTTACCTCAACCTGGGCGCCCATAGCCTCAAAGCCCTTTTTATGCTGGTCAATGGGCCGTACGCCGCCAAAGTTGCAGCCGCCGGGCAGGGCAACCTCCGCATGGCCGTACTTGCCCAGCAAAGCGCCTACCAAATAATAGGAGGACCGGATACGGCGCATCAGATCATAGGGAATGGTATGAAAGTTTAACGTTGTCGTGTCAATCTCCACCGTTGTGTTGTTGCACAGGCGGATATTAGCGCCCAGCTCCCGCAGAATTTCCAACTGCAGGTTAACGTCAATGATCTTGGGAATATTTTCAATCCGGCATGGGCCGTCTACCAGAATCGCCGCCGGCACAATGGCCACGGCAGCGTTTTTCGCACCGCTGATGGTCACTTCACCATTCAGCGGTTTCCCGCCGTTGATGATGTATTTAATCACTTAAAATCCAACTCCTAACCCCTGAGAAAAAAATGCTTTTTATATAAAATTGTGATTCATCAATCTTTTTACGCATGAATGCATTATGATTTTACCATGTGTGATAAAAAAAAGCAAAATCTTTTTCGCACTATTCTTTAAAAAGCAGAAAATCACTGGCTGAACTGCTCAGATACTCCCCTTGATCCGTCTGCCAACACCAGCCTGGTTCGATTACCAGGCTTTTACTGCTGCTGGATACCAGACAGTAACAAGCCCTGGCACTGTCAACCTCTTTGATCTGTTGGGCGATATTCAAAAAACGCAGTACGCTGCCGGCCACCGTGTCCCGGCTGTCACTGTAAGAGCTGGTCACTGTCAGAGTTCCAAAGGTCCAGCGGCCGCTGAGGCTGACCGTACCGTCCATCAGGAATATAAACTGCAGCGGCTCTTCCAGCCGCACGCCGTTTAGGCGCCGATATACCCGAATCACATAGCTGCCGTCCTGGTTTTGACCCTCCAGCTGATATTCACCGCTCTGCGCTTTCATCCAAGTCTTGACTTTTTCATTTGCCTCCCGCAAGGATAAGGGAAGCTCCTCTTTTATCGTTCCCGAAAAAACGCCGTTTACATCAAAGGAAATGGATTTTTCCTCTGAAGTCAAACTGGTCTGCTCCCCGTCCTGCTTCTCTTGAAACTCTTCCTGAAAAAAGCCGGAAGCAAACTGCCGCATCTGCTGCATATCCAACATAATCTTGCCGGAGGCCAAAAAATAACCGTCTTGAGAAAAGACTGCATCCTTGCAGGTAATGCCCCGCTGGGACAAAACCTGGGTGACATTTTCCGCCGTTTCGTTGCGCAGCAGCTGATTCTGGATGGCATGGATGGCGATGCTGCTTCCCAAAATGCCATTTACAATGACAAGCAGGACGATGAGTATAGTTTTTACTTTATTCCATTGCAAAAAACTTTTCCTCCTGTCAGTTCATCTGTTTCCACTGCGGTATGATCCGCTCTTCTCCTGTATCTATATACCGCACGGAAACCTCACCCCGGCCAGTAACCAGCTGAGCCAACTGCTTGCCGGGCATCAAACCCAGAACCTCTCCGGTTTCCTCATACTGCCGCAGATAAAAGTCCCCCTGGATCAGCCTGCTGTTTTGAAAACGCAGCTTGGCAAAATAGCCATGAACGGCATCATCCACCGGCACGCCGCCGCTCATCTGCTGAAAAACAAAGCTGGTCACATCTCCATCCTGAGAAACCCCAGCCAAATAGGCCTGGCCATCGCCAAAGCTTTTCAGCACGTTCTGTACCATTTCCGCAGCATATTTTCCGCATTCCGCCATAGTATCCCCATCCTCCGACGTCACAGAAATACCGCCGCCCAGGCTGTTGGCCTCAAAGACCACATGGCCATCCTTTCCCAAGGTCAGGGTACTTTGATTTTCCACAAAGACCGTAGCAGCGCCGGTGTTTTCCTCATAGCTTTTTACGGTATAGGGATTGTAGGAAAATGCCTCCAGCAGCTGCTGCTTGGAATTTTGGCTTCCGGACTCATCAAAGGCCGGGACACTGGCCCGGAGAATACTGAATTTTTCCGTCCCGTCTATAATAAGAGACTCCGGCAGCAGCTTGTTATATTGGAGCTGCCAGGCAAACCCACCGCCGCCAACAGAAAATATATTGGTATACTGGGTAAATAAGGGCTGATCCACTTCTGTCTTAGCTCGATACAGCACATGTGTGCGGCTGTCCCGCAAATAAAGGAAGCTGCCGCCATCTGTCCGCTGGACGACCAACAGGCTTCCCAGCGTAAAATCCCACTCCTGATCCTGGCAGCCGATCCAATGGCACAGCAAAGACAAGGGAATCTCTCCATCGTACCGGACATAGACCAGGGGCTGATCCAGATCCTCCCCAAAGTCCTCCACCTTTACAAATTCCTCTACTCTTTGCAGAGCGCATTGCAAAATGGGAATCACACTGCTAAAATCTCTCTGCATATCCCCGGATCGCTTGGCATAAAAGCCGTTTTCACTGCAAACCGCCATCTCAACAGGATAGGCGGCGCAATCCATCTCCTGATCCTGGTCCATGGCTGTTTTGCCAAACAGCTGGAAAACGGCGGAAAGCACATGGTCATACTGGTCATGGCTACTGTAGGTCCAGATCAGCTTGATCTGCCCCAGGAGCAGCAAAACCAGCGCTGCCAGCACAATACTTTTGATCTGTTCCTTTTTACGGTTCATGACGGCTGCACTCCACTCAAAGTCAGATCCGTCGGCAGACGGATAGTCATGGTTGTTCCCACATCCACCTGGCTTTCCACTGTGATGGTTCCATGGTGGACCTCTACAATCTCCTTGGCAATGGCCAGGCCCAGGCCGGTGCCGCCAGCCTGCCG
>CAZSBD010000020.1:3213-15588 GCA_964605215.1 uncultured Oscillospiraceae bacterium
GGACCGGGCCTTGTCCACCCGGTAAAACCGCTCAAACAGCCTGGGGATATCCTCCTTCGGAATGCCGATGCCATTATCCTGCACCTGGATGCAGATCTGGTTTTCCCCCATGCGTTGGGCGGTCAGCTGAATGCTGCCTCCCTTAGGGGTATACTTAAAGGAATTGGAAACAATGTTCACCAACACCTGCTGTAGCCGCTGCCGGTCGCCCACCATCATCAGGTCATCCGCCGGCGGCATACGCCGCTCGAAGGCGTGCTGATAATGGGCAGCGTCCATCATCATGGCCTGATACACATCGTCCACCAGGCTTGCCATAGAAAAGCGTTCATACTGCATTTCCATTTTGCCGTAGTCCAATCGGGTCAGAGTCAAAAGATCCTTGACAATTCGGGTCATCCGGTCGGTTTCATTGGCAATGACATGGAGAAATCGCATGGTCACTTCCAGCGGCAGCTCGCCGCCGGCCTCGATAATGGTTTCTGTGTAGCTTTTTACATTGGTCAAGGGCGTACGCAGCTCGTGAGATACGTTGGCTACAAATTCCCGGCGAGCGTCCTCCAGCTTTTTCTGCTCCGTAATATCCCGGATCACCGCCATGACGCCTCGTTCCGTCTCGCTGCCATAACGGGCAAAAAGAACCACCAGACTACGATCCTGCCGCTGTATCTCCGTTTCAATATAGCCTCGCTTATCCATCTGATCCGGCAGCGGCAGATGGCCAAACACCTGGCTGATCTCCATTTCCTCTTCCAGATTTACACCGAGCAGACGCTGGGCTGCCAGATTATAATGCACCACCCCTCCCTTTTGGGAAAAGGCTACCACGCCGTCGGTCATATGCTGGAACAGGGTGTTAAGCTTGTCTCGCTCTCCTTTGGCCTGCTCAATGGTTTGCTTTAAAACCTGAGCCATATCATTGAAGGTATCCGTCAGCTCGCCAATCTCATCCTCAGACTGTTTTTCCGCCGGATGCTCAAAATCTCCCGCCGCCACCAGCTTGGCGGACTTCCGCAGATTTTCCACCGGAATGGTAATGGCCTTGCTCAAAAGAAAGCTAAGAAGGATCGCAGTCAGCAGCGCAAAAAACATGGTCTTGACCACAATGCCGAACAGCTTTTCATTGATATCCTGCAGCTCTTTTTTGTTATCCTGGATATAAATAATGTAATCCTTGTCCCCGGTAATGGGAATGGCCACATCCATATAGTCATCCATCACGGATCCTTCATTTCCCACCTTGCCTGCCATAGCGGCGATTATATTGGGAGTCTGATTCAGATTTTTATCCAGGGCGTCGTTGGAACCGGCCAGATAAGCGCCGGTATCTTTATCCAGAATATAAAAATTTCGATAGCTGTTAATACCCAGAGAGGTGGAATAAGCTTCCAAAACCTCTTTGAGATTTTCCAGCGCCTGATCTCCTTCGGAGATTTTCTCCATTTTGGCAATGGTATCCGTATCAAACACTGCCGCCATCTGTTCCCGAAAGGTATCTACATAAAAATTAGAGATGCTGTTAAGCAAAAAGGTGCCGACGATGGCCATCACGGATACAATCAAAAGCACCATCACCAGCACCAGCTTGAGATACAGGCTTCGGAAAAACCATTTTTTCTCTTTATTCACGATGCCTTGACTCCTATTTTTCCTCGATATTGAAATAATAGCCCATGCCCCGCTTGGTTATGATATAGGTGGGGCTGGCCGGCTCGTCCTCAATCTTTTCCCGCAGCCGCCGGATGGCCACATCCACCGCCCGCAGATCGCCGTAATATTCATACCCCCAGACCTGGCGCATCAGCTCTTCCCGGGAAAATACCCGGCCTGGCTCAGAGGATAAATACTGGAGCAGTTCAAATTCCCGCACGGTCAGTTCAATGGCCTTACCATCCTTGTAGACCTCTCCCCGTTCCGGAGAAATGGCCAAATGCTTGCCCAGAGGACTGCGGTCACTGCTTTCCTTGACCTCCGGAATGCGGCGCATATTGGCCTTGATCCGAGCCATCAGTTCCCGCATGGAAAAGGGCTTGGTGATGTAGTCATCCGCCCCCAGTTCCAGGCCCAGAACCTTGTCCGCCTCTTCTTCCCGGGCGGTCAGCATAATGATCGGCACTTCGCTTTGCTTCCGCACCTGACGGCATACCTCAAAGCCATCCAGCATGGGCAGCATCACATCCAGCAAAATCAGATCCGGCGCCTGCTCCAGAGCCAGCCGCAGTCCGGACTGTCCGTCATTTGCCTCCAATGTCTGATAGCCTTCCCGCTGCAAATTGAAAATCAAAATGTCCGCAATGGCCTTTTCATCTTCTACCACCAAAATGGTCTTTTCCAAAACTTACCTCCCTTCACAGCTGTAAAAGTTTTGCCTTACATACGGCGGCAATGGTCTTGCCGTCCTTAATCTCGCCGCTGACGATTCGATCACACAGCTCCTCCAGGGGCATGCGCACAGTTTCCACGAATTCATCCTCATCCGGGTCCGTCTGACCGCTGGTAAGCCCTTTCGCGGCATATAAGTGCAGCACCTCGGTGAGGAAGCCGGGAGAGGGATAAACCTCTCCCAGATCGATCATTTCTTCTGCCGTAAAGCCGGTTTCCTCCCGCAGTTCCCGAATACCGCAGGCCAGAGGATCTGTCTCCTCCGCTTCCATCTTTCCAGCGGGGATTTCCAGCAAAACCTGGCCATAAGGGTAGCGGAACTGCCGCACTAGATAAACATATCCTTCTTCGTCTATGGGCAAAATACCCACGCCGCCTACATGCTCGCAGACCTCCCGGCCCGCTGTTTTGCCGTCAGGCAGCAGCACCGTATCCACCCGGGCCTTCATAATTCTGCCTTCAAAGCGATATTCGCTGGTCAGCTGCTTTTCTGTCAAATCCATGTTATCCCTCCAGATTTTCATAAACAATCCATTCGCCGGTCAGAGGCGGCATGATGAGCCGCACACCGCTGCAATCTAAACCGGTGATCCTACCCTTGCCGCCGGTGCATGGCAGGGTCACTGCGATGGGATGATCCTCTCGATTGATTACAATGCGCACAATATTTCCCTCCTGCCGTCTGTCGAAGATCAGCAGGCCGTCCTCTGCGGAAATGAACTGGAAATCCCCTGCCTTGAGCGCGGGTGTGCTGTCATAAACGTCGCACACCTTTTGATAAAATCCGGCGATCTCCCTGTTCTCCTTGCCCCAGGGATAAGCGCCCCGGTTAAAAGGATCCTCAAAGCCTTCCATACCAGCTTCATCCCCGTAATAAATACAGGGGGAGCCAGGCATAGCAAACTGAATCAAAACTGCCAAAGCCAGCTTACGCTGCCCTTGACGCCGGGCCTTAAGGGACAGCTTGAACTGGGATTTCTGCACCCGAGTCTGCTGGAAATCCACAGGCTGGGCGCCCAGTACGGTCAGGATTCGAGGCGTATCGTGCGTACCGATGATATTCATCAGGGAATGAAAAACTTCCTTGGGGTAATTTTCCATAATCGTTTCCATGGTACTGCGGAAATCCTCCGCTTTTCCGCCGCCTAAAAAAGTCAGCAGGCTGTCCCGCATGGGATAATTCATTACGCTGTCCAGCTCTTCCCCTTGCAGATACTGACGGCGCACACTGTAGCTGACCTTATTGGAAGCGTCCTCCCAGACCTCGCCCAATACCAGACCCTCCGGGTTTTCTTCCTTCACCACCTCCCGCAGCCGGCGGATAAAGGCATCCGGCATCTCGTCAGCCACATCCAGCCGCCAGCCGGAAGCGCCCAGGCGCATCCAGTGACGCACTACGCTGTCCTCGTTATTGAGGATATAATCCATATAGGATGGTTCCAGCTCATTCACCTGAGGCAGGGTATAAATCCCCCACCAGGAGGAATACTGATCCGGCCATTGGCTGAAGGAATACCATGGGAAATAAGGGGAACTTTTGGCCTGATATGCGCCGATATCCTCATAATTGGCTCTGCCGCCAAAGTAACGGCTGTCGTAGCCGGTATGGCTGAATACACCGTCCAGAATGATCCGAATGCCCAATTTCTTTGCCTTGTGACAAAGGCGGATAAATTCCTCCTCTGTTCCCAGCATAGGGTCAGGCGTCATATAATCGCCGGTATCATAACGATGGTTGGAAGCGGATTCAAAAATAGGGTTTAAATAAATGGTTTTTACATGGAGCTTTGCCAGATAGGGCAGCTTTTCCTCAATGCCCCGGAAATCTCCGCCGAAGAAATCGTTGTTGCGGATCTCTCCCTTGGCATCCGGCAAATATTCCGGTGCATCCGTCCATTTGTCGTGGATGATCCGTTCTGATCGCCAGCCTGTCTTTTGGGGCTTTTTGGAGCGGGCAAACCGATCCGGAAAAATGTTATAGGTAATTCCCTGACCAAACCATGCCGGAGTCTGCGCATCCGGCTGGGTGACGGTCAGCTGAAACCGGCTTTTCAGCTGCTTAGTCAAAACACCCACGCCATCCTTGCCCCGTTCAATACAGCGGGGGCCGAAATGGGTATTCAGTTCCATATGATACCAGTAAAGGCCAGCTTCCTTCGGCGTATATTCCAACCGAAAAATATCTTCCTTTTCCATCTCGCCGCTGTGGTGGAAGGTGAAATACTCCCGCTCACTGCCGTCCTTTTCCACCGCCAGATAAGCCTGGCTGACAAACAAATTTTTGTGAGGATACAGACAGAATGTAATGGGCTGGCCTGCCTTTACTGCGCCGAAGGGCATTTTATAGGTCTCATCACGGGAGGAAAATATCATATTCTTTTACTCCTTTTACATGTTGTTTTTTGATGAAAGAACAGGACTGCAAACAGGGCTGCCGAAGCAGCCCCTGAATTTTTCAATTTCGACAGCTTTTTAATACACAAAATTGGTCTTGATCTTCCAAATATCCTGAGCGTATTCCGCAATCGCGCGATCCGCCGCAAACCGGCCGCTGCATGCGATGTTACGCAGAGCCATCTGGTTCCACTTCTTTTGATCCCGATAGGTCTCTGCCGCCTTTTCCTGCGCCTTGACATAAGAATCAAAATCTACCAGCAGCATGTACTGGTCACGCTGCAGCAGGGAGCTAACCAGATCGTCGTACCGGTTGCCGTCCGGGAAGCCATCCCGCATCCGGTCCAGAATCCGGGCAATCTGGGGATTCTTCTGGTAGATCTCCATAGGATAGTATCGGCCGCTGTCTGCCAGAGACTGCGCCTCGTCTGCCTTCAGGCCGAAGATGAAGATATTGTCCTCCCCTACAGCCTCACAGATCTCAACATTCGCGCCGTCCAAAGTACCCATGGTCACAGCGCCGTTCATCATAAACTTCATATTACCGGTACCGGAGGCTTCCTTGCCGGCAATGGAAATCTGCTCGGAAATCTCCGCCGCAGGCATAATAATCTCTGCCAAGGATACCTTGTAATCCTCAATGAAGACTACCTTTAGCTTGTCGCCTATATCTGGATCATTATTTACCAGATTTGCCACGCTGTTAATCAGCTGGATAATCCGCTTTGCCACCGCATAGCCCGGCGCCGCCTTGGAGCCGAAGATAAAGGTACGGGGTACGAAATCGACCTGGGGATTATCCTTGACCTGATGATACAGATGCAGGATATGCATCACGTTCAGGAGCTGACGCTTATACTCATGGAGCCGCTTAACCTGGATATCAAAGATAGAATCCGGGTTGACGGTGATGCCGTTGTGCTTCTGAATATAATCTGCCAGCACATGCTTGTTCTGCTTTTTGATCCGGGCCAGCTTTTTCAGGATCTTATCGTCATCCTCGTACCGCTTGAGAACCATCAGCTCGCTGGGGTGGGTACGGAAGCCCTTGCCGATCAGGCTTGCGATCAGCTCAGAAAGCTCTGGATTTGCCTCGCACAGCCACCGGCGATGGGCAATGCCATTGGTCACGTTGCGGAACTTGACGGGATATACATGGTAGAAGTCACTGAATACCTTATCCTTCAGGATATCAGAATGGAGCTGAGATACACCGTTGACGGAGAAGGATCCGACGATAGCCAGATTTGCCATCCGCACCCGGCCGCCGCCGATGATGCTCATATTTCCTACCGTCTTGGGATCGTTGGGATAGTACTCCCACAGGCTCTCGCAGAACCGGCGGTTGATCTCCTCAATGATCTGATAGATTCTGGGTACCAGAGTGCGAACCAGATCACATGGCCAGCACTCCAGCGCCTCGGTCATAACGGTGTGGTTGGTATAAGCCACTGACTGGGTAACAATGTTCCACGCTTCGTCCCAGCCCATGTTCTCCTCATCCATAAAGATCCGCATCAGTTCCGGAATCACCATAGTGGGATGGGTATCATTGATGTGAAGAACATGATAATGAGCAAAATTCTTCAAGGTGCCATACTTGGCTTTATGCTTGGCGCAGATATCCTGTACCGTTGCGGAAACCAGGAAATACTGCTGCTTTAACCGCAGAGACTGTCCCTCATAATGATTATCCTCCGGATACAGCACCATGGAGATGACCTCTGCCATAGCCTGCTTTTCCAGTGCTCTCAAATACTGGCCCCGGGAGAACAGGTTATAGTCCATAGCCTCAGGAGACTTTGCCTCCCACAGCCGCAGACGGGTCACGTTATCCGTGTGATAGCCGGAAATGGGCATATCGTAAGGCGTTGCGATGATGGTGTCATAATCCTTGTATTCTACCACAAATTTGCCGTTGTCCCAATGGGTTTCCAAATAGCCGCCGAACTTGACCTCCCGCACCTCGTCAGAGCTGGGAATCTGCCAAACATCGCCGCTGGCCAGCCAGTTGTCCGGCATTTCTACCTGCTTGCCGTCAATAATTTTCTGACGGAAAATACCATGGGCATAACGGATGGAATAGCCGCTGCCATTCACACCCAAAGATGCCATAGCGTCCATATAGCACGCCGCCAGCCGGCCCAGACCGCCGTTTCCTAAGCCTGGGTCGTCCTCCTGCTCAAACAGATCTGTCATATTCACGCCCATTTCGTTCAGGGCATCCCGCATGCTGTTAAGAACACCCAGATTATAGGCGTTGTTTAAAAACGATCTGCCGATTAAAAATTCCATACAAAGGTAATGAACCTGACGGCCGCCGCTGTTCTGCGCCCGATTCATGGTTTTGACCAGATTATCGCTAAGCTGATCCTTCAAGACCAAAGCGCACGCCTCATAATACTGATGGAGGGTGGCTTCTGTCGGCTGCTTACCGAAATGGCGCAGAAGCTTATCTGCGATAGCTTGCTTCATTTCTTTGGGTGTGATTGTCTTAGACATGTGATTGTTCCTACTTTCCTGTAACTTCTTCTAGCGTTATACTTGGCCCATTAACCCCGGGGACCAAGGACTGATACATTTCTAAATACTGTTCGGCAGAATGGTTCCAGCTGAAATCGGCGGTAAGCCCTTTTCGCATCAGATCCTTCCAGCCCTGCTTATTGTTGCGGAATACGCCTTCTGCCTCTCGAATGACATGCAGCATGTCATGGGCATTATAGCTGGCAAAGGTAAAGCCATTGCCGGTACCCGCATAATCCACATAAGCCTGCACCGTATCCTTCAGGCCGCCGGTCTCTCGCACAATCGGCACTGTACCGTAGCGCATAGCGATCATCTGAGCCAGACCGCAAGGCTCACTTTGAGAGGGCATCAAGAACATATCCACGCCGGCGTAAATCTTGTTTGCCAGATCCCCGGAGAACATGATATTGGCGGAGATTTTTGCCGGATACCGGCGCTTTGCCTCCAGGAACATCTGCTCATATTGCCATTCGCCCTTGCCCAGCACGATCAGCCGGACATCATCCTGCAGGATGTCGTCCAAAACCGCCTTGACCAGATCCAGACCCTTGTGGCTGACAAAGCGGGAAATCATACCGATTACCGGGGTATCCGCGTCGCCGTCCAGACGGCAGAACTTGAGAAGCTCCAGCTTGTTCTGTTCCTTGTTTTTCATGCTGGAAACCCCGTAATTTTTGAAGATATTCCGGTCGGTTTCCGGATTATACAGCTCCATATCAATGCCGTTTAAAATGCCCCGCAGTTTGCCACTGTTGGCCCGCAGCACGCTGTCCAGGTGGTGACCGTAATATTCGGTCTGGATCTCCTGGGCATAGGTGGGGCTGACCGTAGTCACCTGATCACATGCCAAAATGGCTGCCTTCATCAGGTTGATATCCCCGTCATGCTCCATAAAGCCGCTGCGGAAATGGGCGTCGTCAATACCCAGCACGCCTTCCCCAATCTCCCGGCCGTACTGGCCCTGATACTGGATATTGTGGATGGTGAACACGGTCTTGATCCCGGCATAGAAGGGGCTGTGGCAGAATTCCAGTACATAATAAATGGGAATCAGCGCGCTCTGCCAGTCGTTGCAGTGGATGATATCCGGCCGCCAGTCTATCTCTCCCAGCAGCTGCAAAGCAGCCTTGGAAAAGAAGGCGAACCGCTCGGCATCGTCATACTCGCCGTAAACCTGATAACGGGAAAAATAATACTCGTTATCCAAAAAATAATAGGTTACCCCGTCCAGCTTGAGGCGGAAGATGCCGCAGTATTGGTTTCTCCACGCCAGCTGCACATAGGTATTTTTTACATACGTCATCTTGCTGCGCCAGTCATTACTGATGGCACTGTAAAGGGGCAGCACTACACAAACCTCATGCCCCTTTTGCGACAAAGCCTTAGGCAAGGAACCAGCAACGTCTCCCAAGCCGCCGGTTTTGATAAACGGCGCTACTTCACTGGAAACATAACAAATTCTCATAACAAATCCTTTCTTTTTCCCACACACGCCTGCGGTTTAAACCACAGTGTCCTTGGCAATGACAATGGGATAGGTCTGTTGGCCCATCATTCTCTTATTCTTGCGGATGGTAACATTTTTGTCTACAATCATATTTTCAATGCTGGCGCCTTCCTGTACCACAGTACCGGTCATCACGATGCTGTTTTTCACCACAGCGTCCTTTTCAATGACTACATCCCGGAAGATGATGGAATTTTCCACCGTGCCGCTGATTCTGGTGCCGTCGGCAACGAGACTTTCAGAAACCTTGGCATCCTCGCTGTAGTAGCAGGGGTTTTCATCACGCACATGGGTCAGGATGGGACGATCCCGGCGGAACAGCTGGCTGCGGATATCCTTATTCAGCAGATCCATGCTAGCCCGGTAATAGCCCATCATATCCATAACCTTAATGGCATAACCCTCTGTGATAAAGGCGTTCATTTCACCCTGATCTACCACGTCGGCAAAAACTTCCCGATCCAGATTGCGGATATTGCGGGTCACGCATTTTTCCAGCATATTGATCAGGCACTCCCGGCGCAGGATATGAATATCCAAATGCTTAAAGGGATATTCACCGCCGCCGTTGTCGCTTAGACGGGTCTCCAAAACGGTGCCGTCATCGCTGAGCTTGCAATATACATAACCGGGCGCCTGCTCAGTCGCTCTGGCGCAGACGGAAGTCATCTTTTTGCCGCTGGCAATGTGAGATTCCAGCGCCTCATCCAAAGGCAGGTTGCCGATGATATTGCTGTCTGCCAGGATCACATATTCCGCCCGGCTCTCCTCCAGCAGATCCAGAGCGCCGATCAACGCGTCCACCTTGCTGCGGTTTTCACCTACGCTGAGCGGCGAAGATTTTTCCGAATAAGCGTAAGGCGGCAGCAATATCAGACCGCCCTTTTTACGAGACAGATCCCAATCCTTACCGGAGCCGATATGACCGATCAGCGACTGATATTTGGATCGCATGATCAAGCCTACATCGTCAACGCCGGAGTTTACCATGCTGGAAAGCATGAAATCCACCAGGCGGTACCGACCGCCGTAAAGCACGGAGGCCACGGTTCGGTGACCCGTCAGATCCCGCAGATTGCTCTTCTCGCTGAAACATATAATAAGTCCAAGAACGGATTTCATCTTTTCCCCTCCTATTTCTGATCCGGAATGTCTTCTCCGGTCATTTGCTTAGCCGGCAGAACGGCATTTTCACCAATGGTCACATCCGAGCCGACTACGGCAACGCCCCATGCGTCAAAATCGCATGCATCCGGTGCCTGACCGATCTTGGCATTTTTCTTGATTACCGCGTTTTCTGCTATAATGGAATACTTCACCTCGGCGCCGCTTTCCACCTGTACGCCCGGCATCAGGATCGAATATTCCACCTTAGCATCCGGCGCAACCTTTACATCGGAAAACAGAACGGACTGATGGACATTGCCCTCAATCTCGCAGCCTTCCGCCACGATGGAGTGATGAATCACCGCTGTCTTGGAAGCGTAGTGCGGCGGAGAAGCTGTATTCTTGCCATAGATCTTCCAGTCATCGTCATCCAGCTTGAGGCCGGAGGAGGGAGACAGCATATCCATATTGGCCTCCCACAGACTGTCGATGGTTCCTACATCCTTCCAGTAGCCGGAGAACTGGTAAGCCTGAAGCTTTTCTCCCGCTGCCAGCATAGCAGGGATAATATCCTTACCGAAATCGTTGGAGGAGCCTTCCTTAGCCTCGTCCTCGATGAGATATTTTTTCAGCTTGTTCCATGAGAATATATAAATACCCATAGATGCCAGGGTACTCTTGGGATGCTTGGGCTTTTCTTCAAACTCATAGATAGTGCCGTCGGGGTTGCAGTTCATAATGCCGAACCGGCTGGCCTCATCCAGCGGTACATCCAATACCGCAATCGTAGCGTCGGCTCCTGCTTTTTTATGGGCATCCAGCATTTTGGAATAATCCATTTTATAAATATGGTCGCCGGACAGAATCAGAACATAATCCGGGTCATATTCATCCGCAAAGCCAATGTTCTGATAGATGGCATTTGCGGTGCCCTTATACCATTCCGAGGTGTTGCCCTGATAAGGGGGCAGGATGAATACGCCGCCGTTCATCCGATCCAGACCCCAGGTCTGGCCATTTCCCACATAAGAGTTCAAAGCGTGGGGCTCGTATTGGGTCAGCACACCGACCGTATCGATGCCTGAGTTGATGCAGTTGGACAATGGGAAGTCAATGATTCTGTATTTTCCGCCAAAGGGAACCGCTGGCTTCGCAACCCTGCTGGTGAGCACGTAAAGTCTGCTGCCCTGTCCACCGGCCAGCAGCATTGCTACACATTCCTTTTTCCTATACATGAAATAACTCCATTTCTGAAAACTCAATCTTCGGTTTTCTCTTCTTCCTTTTTGGTTTTGGGCGCTGCCTTAGAGGAAGCGCTCTTGGTGTTTGTGGTTTTTGCGGTGGTTTTTGCGGTGATTTTTCCTGTTGTCTTTTTTGCAACGGTGCCGGTCTTGGTTTTGGAAGCACCGGCAGCTCCCGTTTTTGCAGCAGTCCGTTTTCTCCGTCGTCTTCCTTTAAAGAAGAGGGCAGAGAACCCAGGCAAAGCGATCTCGGCTGACTGTTCCTGACCGTGGAAGGGCTTCTTTTCGCTTCGGATTTTGCCATTGAGCATGCCGGAACCGCCGAATTCCTCCCGATCTGAGGTAAAGACCTCCTCATAGGTACCCGGATACGGCAGGCCGATCCGATAAGCGGAATGAGCCACCGGCGCAAAGTTGATGGCGACAACCAGATCGCTGCCATCCTTGGCAATCCGGCGGAAAACGATGACATTGTTGGCGCTGTCTCCGTGGTCGATCCATTCGAAGCCCTGCCAGTTGATATCATTTTCCCAAAGCTGCTTGGAGGCGGTGTAGAAAGCGTTGAGCGCCTTCACATACTGCTGCAGCTGTTTATGCGCATCGTAGTTCAAAAGCATCCAGTCCAGCTCCTTGTGGTAAGCCCACTCGGTAAACTGGCCGAATTCCCCACCCATAAAGAGAAGCTTTTTGCCGGGATGCGCCATCATATAACCGTAGAATGTACGGAGTGATGCAAATTTTTGTTCATACTCGCCGGACATCTTATCCAGCAGGGACCTCTTGCCATGAACGACCTCGTCATGGGACAGGGGGAGTATGAAATTTTCGGAAAAGGCATACATAAACGAAAAGGTGATCTTGTTATGCATATTATGCCGGAAGAAAGGATCTGCCTGCATATATTCCATCATATCGTTCATCCAGCCCATATTCCATTTAAAATTAAAGCCAAGACCGCCCAAATGGCCGGCCTTAGTCACCATAGGCCAAGCTGTGGATTCCTCGGCGATCATTAAAACATCCGGGTGAGCGGTGAGAATATGCTCGTTGAGCTTCTGCAAAAACTCCACAGCCTCCAGGTTTTCCCGGCCGCCGTGCTTGTTAGGCTGCCACTGGCCGTCCTTCCGGTCATAATCCAGATACAGCATGGAAGCCACAGCGTCCACCCGCAGACCGTCTATATGGTACTGCTCCAGCCAGAACATAGCGGACGAGTAC
>CAZSBD010000021.1:0-15390 GCA_964605215.1 uncultured Oscillospiraceae bacterium
CCCTGCATCTTGTCCACTTCAAAGCTGACCCGGGTATTGCGCCACATGTTCTTGAGCTTTTGTCCCCGATGCAGACTATAAATGTAAATACATCCCTCATGGTAGAGAAAATGTACCGCCATAATGTGAGGAAATCCATCCTCCCTAACGATTCCCAAACGTCCATACATAGATTCCTTTAAAAGCCGGCCGATCTGTTCATCTGTTAACGAGTATTCTTTCATCTTGTGCGGCATAATCCTTCCTCCCAAATTTCTCCGCTTCCGGTTTCTTCTTTTCTCTCCTGGCCGCAGCCTGCCTGTACCACTGGTCAGGTTGCGGCGAAAGCGGCAGTCCTTCCATGATAAATGCCTACTCTTGTCCCAAAGCTTCCGCCCCATCTGCCGCTTTCACCCTGCGGCACTGGCAAACAAGTTCCGGCTCATAACATTTTCATTATATCACAAGATTTTTCTCTTCTGTATAGCTTTTTTTCCTTTTTTTCTACAAATCAAAAATTTACAAAATCCATCTTTCCAAACCAAAAAAGGAGTTTATTTTATATTTCTCCAATTTCCCCTTTACTTTACAACGTTGAAGTGCTATAGTTTAAAGTACTAGATCACAAGAGAAAGGGTTTTTTTCATGCTAATCAAAATCATCATGCTTTGCCTATTCTTCGGCGTTATGGTGGTCATCGGCATCCACTGCCGCCGCCACACGACCGATGTCAACGGCTTTGTATTGGGCGGACGTTCTGTCGGCCCCTGGCTGACTGCCTTTGCCTTTGGTACATCTTATTTTTCCGCCGTCGTTTTCGTCGGCTACGCAGGCCAGTTCGGCTGGAAATACGGCATCGCCGCTACCTGGGCCGGTCTGGGCAACGCGATTATCGGTTCTCTGCTGGCCTGGGTGATTCTGGGCCGCCGCACCCGTATTATGACCCAACACCTGGATACGGCAACTATGCCTGCCTTTTTCGGCAAACGCTTTGGCAGCGACAGCCTGAAGGTAGCAGCTTCCGCTATTATCTTTATTTTCCTGATCCCCTATACCGCTTCTTTGTATAACGGCTTGTCCCGCCTGTTTGGTATGGCCTTCAACATTGACTATTCTGTCTGTGTTATTGTTATGGCTGTACTGACTGGTGTTTATGTAATTGCCGGCGGTTATATGGCCACTGCCATCAACGATTTTATTCAGGGTATTATTATGCTGATCGGTATCTGTGCAGTCATTGGTGCTGTTCTCAAAAGCCAGGGCGGCTTTTTGGCAGCGCTGGACGGTCTGGCGCAGATCCAGGATCCTACTGTTTCCACGCAGCCCGGTGTATTCGCTTCCTTCTTCGGCCCGGATCCGGTCAACCTGCTGGGCGTAGTCATCCTAACCTCCCTGGGTACCTGGGGTTTGCCCCAGATGGTACAGAAGTTCTACGCCATTAAAAGCGAATCCGCCATCCACAAGGGTACCATCATTTCCACCCTGTTTGCCGTTGTTGTTTCCGGCGGCTGTTACTTCCTGGGCGGCTTTGGCCGGCTGTTCTCCGATCAGATCGACATTGAGGCCAACGGCTTTGACTCCATTATTCCCACCATGCTTTCTAATCTATCTACCTTCCTGATCGCTTTGGTGGTTATTCTGGTACTGTCCGCTTCTATGTCCACCCTGTCTTCCCTAGTGCTGACCTCCAGCTCCACAATGACCCTGGACTTTCTGGAAGGCCGCTTTATCAAAAAGCCCACCCAGAAGAAGCTGCTGTTTACCATGCGTTTCCTGATTGTCATCTTCATTGCCATTTCCGTTGTCATTGCTCTCATCCAGTATAAGAGCTCTGTCACCTTTATCGCACAGCTGATGGGCGTTTCCTGGGGTGCTCTGGCTGGCGCTTTCCTGGCTCCCTTCCTCTACGGCCTGTATTGGAAGAAAACCACCAAGGCTTCCTGCTGGGTATGCTTCCTGTTCTCCACCATTGTTATGCTGCTGAACATCTTTTTCCGGGCATCCTTCCCCACGTTGCTTCAGTCTCCCATTAACTGCGGCGCTTTCTGTATGCTGGCAGGCTTTATCATTGTACCCATTGTCAGCCTGTTCTCTCCCAAGCCCGATCAGAACCTGATCCAAGACACTTTCTCCTGCTATGAGAAGAAGGTAGAGACCGAGCAGAAACAGAATTTGGGCGTTTAATTTTATAAACTTCATCCTTCTTTTCTAAATGAAAAAGCGGAGGCTATTAGCTTCCGCTTTTTTCTTTCTTCTGATTCAAGCGAAATGCAGCGGGAACAAATCTTGGAGATTGTCCAGGATCTGTCAGCCCCGAGTGTGCCGGAGATATCAAAAATCTACAATCGATTTAATTTTCTTACGAAATTTTTCATAAGATCCTTCAATAGTCGGCTTCTTTATGCTATAATAAAGATATATATTTTATTCGTGAGAAGCAGAGGCTTTTGTAGACATACAAAAGCCTCTCAAATCTGGATCACAGAAAGGAAGGTAATAGCGTGAGCAAAAAGAAAATTATGCTGGGCAACGAAGCCATCGCCCGGGGTGCTTATGAAGCCGGTGTCAAGGTTTCTGCCGCATATCCCGGCACCCCCAGCACAGAAATCAGCGAGAATATCGCAAAATATCCGGAGATTTATGCTGAATGGTCTCCCAACGAAAAGGTCGCTATGGAGGTTGCCATTGGCGCGTCTATGGCAGGCTGCCGGGCTATGGCTTCTATGAAACTGGTCGGCCTGAATGTTGCTTCTGATCCCTTATTCACCGTTTCCTATATCGGTGCCAACGGCGGCTTAGTGGCCGTGGTTGCCGACGATCCGGGTATGTATTCCTCTCAGAACGAGCAGGACACCCGCTGCGTGGCTCGTGTGGCACAGGTTCCCGTTCTGGAGCCGGCGGACAGCCAGGAAGCCAAGGACTTCACCAAGCTGGCTTTTCAGCTCAGTGAGGAGTATGACACCCCCATCATCATCCGCACCACTACTCGTCTGGCTCATTCCCAGGGTCTGGTTACCCTGGAGCCTCGCCTGGAGGTGGCTGACAAACCTTATGAGCGGAACATTGCCAAAAATGTTATGATGCCCACCTACGCCATCCCCCGCCATATTTATGTAGAGCAGCGGCTCAGGAAAATGGCGGAGGATGCCTGTCAGATGCCCATCAACCAGGTAGAAATGAACGACACCTCCATCGGTATCATCACCAGCGGCATCCCTTATCAGTATGTTAAAGAGGTTGTACCCAATGCCTCTGTTTTAAAGCTGGGTCTGGTACATCCCCTGCCTCGTAAGCTGATTGAAAACTTTGCTTCTCAGGTGGACAAGCTGTACATTGTGGAAGAGCTGGAACCTCTTATTGAGGAGCAGGTCAAATCCTGGGGCATTCCCTGCGTGGGCAAGGAGATCTTTACCGTTCAGGGCGAATACAGCGCCAATATGCTGCGCCGCGCCATCCTGGGCGAAGAGCCGGAGATCCAGCCGGTTGCCAAGGTTGCTCCCCGTCCGCCCATCCTCTGCCCTGGCTGTCCTCACAGAAGCGTATTTTCTGTTTTGAAAAAGCTGAAAATTCACGCTGCCGGTGATATCGGCTGTTACACCCTGGGCGCGATTGCTCCCTTAAATGTCATTGACACCTCCGTTTGTATGGGTGCCAGCATTTCCACCCTTCACGGCATGGAAAAGGCCAAGGGCAAGGATTATGTGAAAAACTGGGTAGCCGTTATCGGCGACTCCACCTTCTTACATACCGGCGTCAACTCTCTGATGAATATGGTTTATAACAAAGCAACCGGTACCGTTGTCATCCTGGACAACTCCACCACCGGTATGACCGGCCATCAGGATCACGCCGCTACCGGCAAGACTCTGAGGGGCGAGCCGACCTATGCCATCAACCTGTACGACCTGTGCAAGGCTATGGGGATCGAGCATGTTTACGAGGTTGACGCTTTTGACACCCAGGCTCTGGCAGAAACCTTCCGCCGGGAAACTGCCCGGGAGGAAGTCTCCGTTATCATCACCAAAGCGCCTTGCGCTCTGCTGAAGGGACAGGTATTCCCTTATAAGTGCAAGGTAGATTCCAAGGCATGCAAAAAATGCGGTGCATGCCTTGTTTCTGGCTGTCCCGCCATCTCCCGTCAGGCTGATGGCACAGTAGCCATTGACGATACCCAGTGTAACGGCTGCGGTCTGTGTCTGTCGGATTGTAAGTTTAGCTGTATCCAAAAGGTAAAGGTAGGTAAGTAAGATGACAAAAAATATTATGATTGTCGGCGTAGGCGGACAGGGCACCCTGCTCACCAGCCGAATCCTAGGCGGCATTACAACAGCTGCCGGTTATGATGTCAAGCTGTCCGAGGTTCACGGTATGGCACAGCGAGGCGGCAGCGTAGTTACCTTTGTCCGTTATGGTGAAAAAGTGGCAGAACCTATTGTAGAGGAAGGCCAGGCAGATATTCTCATCGCCTTTGAGCGGCTGGAAGCCCTGCGCTACGCCCACTTTCTGAAAAAGGACGGCGTTATCATCGCTAACGACCAGCGGATCGATCCTATGACCGTTCTCACCGGTCAGGCGGAATACCCGGAAAACATTCTGGAAGAGCTGCGCAAAAAATACAAGGTGATCTCCGTAGACGCCATGGAGGAAGCTAAAAAACTGGGCAATTCCCGGGTGTTCAACGTTATCATCGTAGGCCTTGCCGCCAAGAATATGGAATTTGCCAAGGAGCAGTGGCTGGAGGTCATCCGGAACACGGTACCGCCTAAGACCGTAGAGCTGAATACCAAGGCATTTTTGGCTGGATACGATTACCAGATTTAAAAAGGCTGCGGTGTGACCTGCCGCAAACAAAAAAATCATTCCCCTTATCCTATGGAGAGAGCGTGAACCTCTTTGGGATAAGGGGAACTTTCATTTGCGTCTTTATGGCAAATGTGACATGAAGAAATAAAACTTTTTGCCATTCACTTTTCGAGGTGCCATTTTTGCCATAGCAGTTTATTGCTTTCTGGTGTATAATTATAAATATATATTTGATTTTTCAAGGCCATGTGCCTTAATTCCCATTTCAGAAAAGGTTGTGATTTTTTGATCGTAGATTTTCATACCCATACCTTCCCGGAAAAAATTGCTGCCCGGGCCATTGCCAAGCTGGAACAGGCCGCCCGGTTCAAAGCTTTTACGGACGGTACCCTGTCCGGTCTGGCCCGGTCTATGGAAGATGGGAACATTGATTATTCCATCGTGGTTCCGGTCGTCACCGATCCTCATCAAACGGACAGCATCAACGAATTTGCCGCTTCCCTCAACGAAAATTACCGGGAAACCGGTATTCTCTCCTTTGGCGGCGTCCATCCCGAGGATGGACGGTACAAGGATTCCCTGCGTCACATTCGGGATCTGGGCCTGCCCGGCATCAAACTGCACCCGGATTATCAGGGCGTTTTTTTCGATGATCCCGCCTATCTTCATATTGTGGACTACGCCTGCGAGCTGGGGCTTGTGATGGTTGTCCATGCCGGTGTGGATATCGGCCTGCCGGATCCGGTTCATTGTACGCCTCAAATGTCCCGCAGTCTGATCGACCAGGTTCGACCGGAAAAGCTGATTCTGGCCCACATGGGCGGCTGGAAGCTTTGGCAGGATGCAGAGCGGCTGCTGGTGGGACAAAATGTCTATCTGGACACCTCCTTCTCCCTGGGCGAGCTGGATCGCAGTTCCTTTTACGGCCGACCTACGCCTAAAGAGCCGCTGATGGGACCGGAGCAGTTCCAGCGTATCATAAACCATCACGGGGCAGACCGTATCCTTTTTGCCACGGACAGCCCTTGGGGCGGTCAAAAGGAATCGGTAGAATACCTGCGCACCCTGAATCTGCCGGAAGACCTTTTAAATAGAATTTTAGGCGGCAATGCTCAGGCCCTGCTGCCTTGCCTGACAAACAGATAATGGATAAAAAACATGGCATTTAAATGGGAAAAGCTAAGATCTCCTGAAATCAGGAGGTCTTTTTTTGCGTAAAAAGACGAAAAAATTTTCCTGTCCCCTGTCATCTCACCGCCTTTCGTATATTTTTTGAAAAAGGGCAAACCCTAAGGAAAGTAATCTAAATTTGAAACGGTGGTGTTTTGTCCTTGTATTCAGAAATTCAAACCTATTCGGAAATCGGCGCCCTAAAAAAGGTGCTGCTGCACCGGCCTGGCCGGGAACTGGAAAACCTGATGCCGGAATATATGGAACGGCTGCTTTTTGATGACATTCCTTATTTAAAAATCGCCCAGGAAGAACATGACGCCTTTGCGGATCTGTTGCGCAAAAACGGCGTAGAGGTCGTCTATCTGACGGATTTGGCTGCGGAAGCCCTTACCTCCGGAGAAGTACGGGAACGCTTTGTCCGGGAATACCTCCAGGAGGCAGGCATCCGGGGTCAAAAGCGAACAGAGATCTTTATGGAATATTTCCTGCGGCTGAGCACCAAAAATATGGTGGATCATATGATCGCCGGCCTGCGGAAATCTGACATTGCCGGTTACGGCAAAAAGAACCTGACTGACTATCTCTCGGATGACTATCCCTTCCTCATCGATCCTATGCCCAACCTGTACTTCACGCGAGATCCCTTTGCTGCCGTGGGTCATGGCATTACCTTAAACAAAATGAACACCCGTACCCGTAACCGGGAGACTTTGCTGGCCAAGTATATCTTTCAGCATCATCCTGCTTACCAGGGAACTCCCATCTATTATGACCGCACCCAGCCGTATTCCTTAGAGGGCGGCGATCTGCTGATTTTAAACCACGAAACCGTAGCCCTGGGTATCTCCCAGCGTACCCATCCCAGCGCCATTGAGGAATGCGCCAAAAAGCTGCTGACAGACGATTCCTCCTTCCGCAAGGTGCTGGCTCTGGATATCCCCAAAAGCCGCAGCTTTATGCATCTGGATACCGTATTCACTATGGTGGATCGGGATACCTTTACCATCCATCCCAACATCACCGGCAGCATTCATGTGTTCGTACTGACCCTGGCGGATGGTCGCCTCCGCATCCAGGAGGAAGACGGCACTCTGGCAGATATTTTAAAGGAACATCTGGGTCTGGACAGCGTCACCCTGCTGCCCTGCGGCGGCGGCAGCGTCATTGACGCAGCCCGAGAGCAGTGGAACGACGGCTCTAATACCTTAGCAATCGCTCCGGGCAAAGTCATCGTTTACGCTCGAAATTATGTGACCAATGAGATCCTAAGGGAGCATGGCATTGAAGTTTTGGAAATGCCCAGCAGTGAGCTTTCCCGGGGACGGGGCGGTCCCCGCTGCATGAGTATGCCCCTAATTCGTGAAAATTTGTAATGGAAAAGGAGAAATCATTATGGCTGTCAATTTAAAAGGAAGAAGCTTCCTCACTCTCATGGATTTCACCCCGGCAGAGATCCGCTATATGCTGGATCTGGCCCATGATCTGAAAGCGAAAAAGCGGATGGGCATTCGCGGCCGTCTGCTGGAGGGCAAAAATATTGTTCTCCTTTTTGAAAAAACCTCTACCCGAACCCGGTGCGCCTTTGAGGTTGCTGCCCGGGAAGAGGGGGCAGGAGTTACCTTCCTGGATCCCGGCTCCTCCCAGATGGGCAAAAAGGAATCCATCGAGGACACCGCCAAGGTATTGGGCCGTTTTTTTGACGGTATGGAATACCGTGGCTTTGACCAGAAGATTGTAGAGGATCTGGCCAAATTTTCCGGCATTCCTGTATTTAACGGTTTGACGGATGCCGACCACCCCACCCAGATCCTGGCGGATATGATGACCATGGAGGAGCATCTCCATAAGCCGCTGTGCCAGTGCAAGGTGGTATTTATGGGTGACGTGCGCAACAACATGTCCTATGCCTGGATGTATGGCTGTGCCAAAATGGGCATGCATTTTGTGGCCTGCGGCCCTCAGGTGCTGGCGGATGAGATCGATCAGGATATTTTAAGCCGGGTACGGGCTGTCGCTTCCGAGACCGGCGCTGTGATCGAAATTACGGACAAGCTGACGGCTCTTGCCGGAGCAGATGTGCTGTACAGCGATATTTGGGCTTCTATGGGTGAGGAGGATCTGATTCCCGAACGTGCTAAGCTCCTATCCCCCTACCGCATCACCAAAGATGTGCTGCTGCAAACGGAAAATCCCGAGGTTCTGTTCCTCCACTGCCTGCCCTCCTTCCACGATTTTGAAACCGGCCTGGCCCGGCAGTGGCAGGAAAAGGGCGTAGACATCCGGGAAGTCACCGACGATGTATTCCGCTCCCGTCATTCCGTCGTTTTTGATGAGGCGGAAAACCGGATGCATACCATTAAAGCTGTGATGGCAGCTACCATGTAGGAGGGGCAAAATGAAACCTTTGAAAGTTGTAATTGCCCTGGGCGGCAATGCTCTGGAAGAAAAGGGTAAGCCTCCTACAGCGGAAAGCCAGCTGGAAACTGTCCGCAAAACAGCGGAACAGCTGGCAGAGATCAGCTGCGCCGGTTATGAAATGGCCATTGTCCACGGCAACGGCCCCCAGATCGGTCGTATTCTTTTGGCTTATGACACAGCCAAGGAGGTCACTCCGCCAATGCCCTTTGACCTGTGCTGCGCGATGAGTGAAGGAGCCATCGGCTATCACATCCAGCAAGCTCTGGCGGAGGCTTTGCAGCGCCGCGACCGGCACATTCCCGTGGTCACGGTGATCACTCAGGTTCTGGTAGACCCCAAAGACCCGGCAATGGAAAACCCCACCAAGCCCATCGGCCCTTTCTTTTCCGAAGAGGAAGCTCGCAAGCTGGTGGTGGAAAAGCGCTGGAATATGAAAGAGGACAGCGGCCGGGGCTGGCGGCGAGTGGTACCCTCTCCCAAGCCCCAGGGCATTTTGGAGATCGGCACGATGAAAACCCTGTGGGACACCACCATTTCCATCGCATGCGGCGGCGGCGGTGTGCCGGTGATGCGCAAGGCTGACGGCAGCCTGCAGGGAGTTGCCGCTGTTATTGATAAGGACTTAGCAGCCCAGCGGCTGGCCCAGGATATGCAGGCGGATATTCTGATGATTCTCACAGAGGTAGATCGGGTTTGCCTTCATTTTGGCAAACCGGAGCAGCAGGAGCTAATCCAGCTGACGGCAGACCAGGCGCAGACTTATGTGGAGGAAGGCCATTTTGCACCAGGCAGTATGCGACCTAAGGTGGAAGCGGCCATTGCCTTTGCCCGCTCCGCCCCTGGCCGCAAGGCTATTATCACGTCCCTGTACCAGGGCTGCGAGGCCCTGGCGGGGAATGCCGGCACGGTGATCTGCGGCTGATTTTTCTAGGGGGAGCTTCCCCCTTACATACTAAAAACAGGAGGAATTCCTATGCAAAAATCCCGTATGCCTACGGCATTTACCATTTTATTTGGTTTAATCATTTTAGTGGCCATCGCCACCTATCTCATTCCTGCCGGTCAATATAACTATCTGGCTGACGGTGAGCCGATTGCCGGTACCTACCACACCATGCCCACCCAAGGCCAAAACCCAGGGGACATTCTGAAAGCTCCCTTGGAGGGCCTGTACGATGCCATTGACATTGCCGCTTTTATCCTGAT
The DNA here is from genome assembly GCA_964605215.1 of uncultured Oscillospiraceae bacterium. Lineage (GTDB taxonomy): Bacteria > Bacillota > Clostridia > Oscillospirales > Butyricicoccaceae > CAZSBD01. The sequence goes on from CAZSBD010000021.1 coordinate 9,580, forward strand.
GGTAGGCGGTTTTTTGGGTGTCGTGATGGAGACCGGCGCCATTGACACCGGCATTCGTTCTATCGTCCGCCGCCTCCATGGCCGTGAAAAATATATGATCCCCATTTTGATGTTTATCTTTGCCATGGGCGGCACTACCTTTGGTATGTGGGAAGAGACCATGGCCTTCTTCCCTCTCCTGATCCCCATTTTTTTGGCGGCGGGCTACGATACCGTTGTTCCCATTGCTGTCATTCTGTTAGGCGCTGGTGTCGGTACGCTGGGTTCTACCGTTAATCCCTTTGCCACAGGCATCGCCGCCGGATTTGCCGGTGTGAGCCTGTCTGAGGGTATGATTCTGCGTATTATCATGCTGGTGGTTCTGCTTGTGGCCGCGATCGCCTATGTGATGCGCTATGCGGAACGGGTGCGGCTAAACCCGGAAACCTCTGTGGTGGCGGCTTATCGGGAAGATCATCGAGCCTTTTTCCTGGCAGAAGGCAAGCGGGAGAAAGAGGAGACGGATCAGCCTCTCACCGTCCGGCAGAAAATCGTCCTTTGGATCTTTATCGCGGTTTTCCTCGTTATGGTCTACAGCGTGATTCCCTTTGACGATATGGGAATCCACTTTCTGCCTACCCTTTCCTGGTGGTTCCCGGAGCTTTCCGCCCTGTTCCTGGCGGGAGCACTGCTGGCTGGTATCTGCTATGGTATGTCGGAAAAGGTATTGGTGGAAAACTTTTTAAACGGCACCAAGGATCTTTTGAGCGTTGCCTTTATTATTGGTATCTCCCGCGGTATCATCGTCATTATGAACAATGGCATGATTACGGATACCATTCTGTACTGGGGCGAATCCGCCCTCCATGGTGCGACAGGCTGGGTCTTTATCTTGATGTCCTATTTCATCTATGTGCCTTTGGCCTTCCTAATCCCTTCCTCTTCCGGTCTGGCTACACTGGCAACACCGATTATGTCTCCTCTGGCAGATTTCTCTGGCGTCAGCCGAGCCCTGAGCATTACGTCCTTCCAGGCAGCTTCCGGGTTTTTAAATTTATTTACGCCTACCAGTGCGGTGATTATGGGTGCTTTGGCTTTAGGCCGTATTCCCTATAACCGCTGGCTCAAATTTGAATGGAAGTATTTACTCTTTGTCTTTGTCTCCAATATTCTGTTTTTAGTAGGCGGCACTTTTTTCTAATATACAAACTCAGGAGGGCATCTTTATGATGCCCTCCCTGCAATTTGCAAATCCCAATTATGATTTTAGTAGTTCTTGCCTCCGTCACTTCATCAGACATTCTGTAATAGAACGTCAAAAATCCTTTGGTACCTTCCCATTTTTAATGACACTACCGGAAAGCATTTCTTCCCCATAAGGGCTGTCTTGAAAGGTGATCAGCGTTTCTATGATCTCATACTCCCTGTCTTTATCTGGATCCTGTCCCAACAATAAGGTTTTCTCCTGATATACGACCAGCTTATATTCCGGTATCAAGTCTCCAGGCAGTTGCTCGGCAGTTTCCCACGCATCCGTTCTCAATAGCTTACCGCATTCGGGTCCTCCATCGTCGTAAGCCGTGTATCATCTTGGGCAGAAAATATTTCAATTTTACATAGCTTAGGAGCTTCTCCGGATTGTCTGCCGACGTATTTGTACCACATCCGGCAGTCACTAAAATCACGCCTGACCATAAGAAAACAGAATTCACATCGTACCCTCCTATCAAATTCCGTTTCCTCTATCCTGTCCATTTCTTATCATGCTGGATCAGCGCCAGGCTTACCCCATATCACATTTTCTCCCTTCCCGTTCCTTGAATTTTGACTTTAGCTTATCATATTTTCCGCCACCCGGCAAGGCTGCCCGGCTTGGCCAAGGGACGGGAATTTTGCGGTTGCCAATTCTTTATTGGTAGCGTATAATAGAATCAGTAAATTTGTCCAATTTTCTTTAAAAAAATTGGATTTTATTAGGAGGATATATGACTATGAAAATTTTAATTCCCTGCGAAGGCGGCAAGATCTCCCAGGACATCGGTTCCTGCAAGGAATTTTTACTGGTAGAGACTGAGGATGGCAAGGTAACAAACACTTCCACGATGTCCGCTCCCGGCACTGGTATCACTTCCCTGTTCGGCCTGTTTACCCGCATGGAAGCGGATGCTATGATCTGCGGCGATATTTCCCGCCGGGCTAAGAACACCATTATGATGCTGGGTATGGAACTGACTCCCGGCTGCGAAGGCGATCCTATGGAAGCGGTAGACAAATATTTGAAAGGGGAAGCACAGGGCAAGCCGGAGCTGCTGGAAGATCCGGAATTCGAATACACCGAGGACGATCCCCTGAACTGTATGCATGACTGCGAAAAATGTACCCTAGAATGTCATACCAACATTAAGGATCTGGCAGAAATGCAGCGCAATCTGGACAAATCCAAAGGTACAAACGTACCGTCCTAAGCTTTCCGGAAAGGAGCGATTTCTATGCGTTTGAATCTCACCACCATCCATGTCAGCGACCTGGACGCCAGTCTGCGGTTTTATCATGACACGCTGGGCCTGCCCATTGTACGGCAGTTTCAGGGCGGCGGCGGTCCCATTGCTATGTTAGGAGAGGCAGGCCAGCCTCAGCTGGAGCTGGTTGGCTTTGGCAAGCCTGCGGAAGCCGTGGGCCGCGGTCTTTCCATCGGCTTTGCTGTAGACGATTTGGACAAGGCTATGGCAGCGCTTGCAGGCAAAGTACCTGCTTTCAAAGGCCCGGTATCTCCCAATCCCCACGTTCGGTTTGCTTTTACGTCAGATCCGGATGGTTATACGGTTCAGCTGCTGGAAAACAGATAAGAGTAAAAGGCAAGGCACTTTTGAGCCTTGCCTTTTGTTTTACCGTAGCATAAAGAAAAAGGGCGGCACAATGTGCCGCCCTTAAAACCTTTGTATGTAGGCTGTAATTTACAGTCTCTCCTGGAAGATAGCCTGTACAGCAGCCAGATCCATGGGGATGTAAGCCTTGCCCAACAGTCTCTGCTGGTTAGCAACGGTGCTCTCAGCGAAGGGAACGATATCCTCCTGAGTTGCGCCGTACTCGCTCATCTTCTTGCTCTTCAGGATCTTCTCCAGCAGCTCTTCCATAGCCTGGAAGCCGTCGTTGCCGCCCAGAATGCCAGCGATCATCTTGTTCAGAGCTTCGATCTTACCGCCGGGAGCAGTTCTCTCATAGTATCTCAGAACAGCCATGAAGAACTGATAGTTGGACTCACCGTGAGCAACATGATACTTGCCGCCCAGAGCGTAAGACATAGCGTGAACAGCGCCGCAGCCAGCGTTGCCGAAAGCAATACCAGCGTAGTTGGAAGCCTTCAGGAACTTGTCACCCAGCTCCTTACGAGCATCGGGGTTCTTAGCAACCTCTACATAGCCTTCCAGAATGTCCTTGATTGCTTCTACAGAGAACATCTCGGTGTAGGAAGTAGCCAGAGGAGACAGGTAAGACTCTACAGCGTGGATCAGAGCGTCGATAGAGGAAGTAGCAAATACGCCATAGGGCAGAGTCTTCATGAACTCGCCGATCAAAACAGCGTTCTGAGCGTACATTTCCTCGGAAACCAGACCCTGCTTAGTGCCCAGCTTGGTGCGGTTGATAACTGCGATGTTGGTAACCTCAGAACCAGTACCACAAGTGGTCGGGATGATGAACAGCTCTCTCTGAGCCTTCAGATCTCTGTCGTACATATCGTTAACATCGGTGTCGTTCTCGGAAACTACCAGAACCTTAGCGATATCAATGATCGTACCACCGCCAACAGCGATGACTCTCTTAGCAGTAGTCTTGTTCATCTCTGCCAGGATGCCGTTTACCATAACATCGGAAGGCTCGCCTGCGCCGTACTTCTCCTGGAAGATCGTAGCACATTTAACGCCAGTAGCGGAAATAGTGGGGTTGTAGATGTACTCGTTGGTCAGGATCAGATCGTCCTCACCCAGATTGAACTCCTTAGCAAAATCTGCAAAGGTTTTGTACTCATAAATTGTAGGCTTTACGGTTAACTGAATCATGTCTTTTCTCTCCTTAAACATAAAATTCGCAAATAAATTGCCGCTGCTCGGTTTGTCCAATCTGGCCACACACACCAAAAAAGGCGCAACCATAGAACAGCTATCTGCTTATTTCAAGTTTATACATTTTTACCAGCTTTGTCAAGCGTTCCGGAAAGATAATTTTGCAATTTGTCTTGCCAATTTTCAATTTTCAGCTCTTATTCGTCTAAATCCATCCCAATCTATTGCTTTTTTTGAAAAAAAGAAGGATTTTTGTGACATATCTGCCAAGTAAAAATTATCCGGCATCATTTTTGTACAAAACGGCAAGAACCTCCACATACATAGAAAACTCAAGCTATGGCAGGCGCACTGGCCTTTTTAATTCCTGTTTCCCCGCAGTCTGTAGGCAGTAAAAAAGCCACTGGCCAAAGCCGGCGGCTTAAATGCAATGGGGATGGATTAGTCTGCTGTGTAGGGCAGCAGAGCCACGTGACGAGCACGCTTGATGGCAACGGTCAGCTGACGCTGATGGGCAGCACAGGTACCAGTCATTCTGCGGGGCAGAATCTTGCCTCTCTCAGACATATATCTTCTCAGCTTTGCGGTATCCTTGTAGTCGATGCCTTTTACTTTATCTACACAGAAGGAACAAACCTTTCTGCGGCGGCGCATACCGCCACGAGGTCTTTCGCTTCTTTCAGATCTCTCTCTGGAAAATTCTTTCTTTTCTTCCATGGTCAATATCCTCCTTACTTTCGGTATTTTTAGAATGGAACTTCGCCGTCATCATCGCTCAGCTCACTGAAATCAGAATCATCCGATGGCAGGTCATAGCTGGGAGTAGGTGTACTGTAGTTGGGCGCCGGCGCACCGTAGTCTTCATTTCTGGAGGACTGGTAGCCGCCCTGCTGCTGATAACTATCCCGGCTTTTTTTGGTTTCACCAAAATTGATCTCGTCTGCGACAATTTCCACCGAGACACGCTTATTTCCATTTCGGTCTTCCCAGTTCCGGGTCTGGATGCGTCCGCTGACAATAATCATGGATCCCTTGTTAAACCACTGCTGCACAAATTCAGCCTGTCTGTTCCAAGCGACACAATCAATAAAATCTGCGGTTGGCTGTCCTTCCGTCTTCCGGTTTCTGTCTACCGCAACGGTAAAAGAAACCACTGGAGTGTTAGATGGGGTATGTCTGAGCTCGGGATCCCGAGTCAAACGGCCCATAATGATTGCCTTGTTAAGCATTTGGGGACACCTCTTATTCCTCGTCCTGTGCGATGATCATAGAACGCATAATGCCGTCTGTAATCTTGAATACACGATCCAGCTCAGCCGGGAATGCAGCGGGAGACTCGAACTCTGTAACAGTGTAATAACCTTCTGTCTGATCGTCGATCTCGTAGGCCAGTCTGCGCTTGCCCCAATCATCCATCTTGGTCAGGGTACCGTTTGCTTCGATCAAAGCCTTGAACTTTTCAACGATAGCGGTGATACCCTCCTCACCGATTTTAGGATTGACAATGAACATTGCCTCATACTTTCCTGTAATCTTTGCCATAATTAAGCACCTCCTTTTGGTCTTTGGCCCACACTCATGGTGTGGGCAAGGTTACTTCTAAAGTATAAAGAAACTTATCCTGAAAGTCAAGAAAATTTTTTATGATTTCAAAAATTTCCCCGTTTTCTTCTTGACGAATCTTTTAAAATATAGTAAAATGACAAGTGCTGAAATTGCTGGAATAGCTCAGTTGGTAGAGCAGCGCATTCGTAATGCGCAGGTCGCGTGT